>JAJFJH010000074.1 GCA_021774155.1 Nitrosomonas sp. | reverse complement strand
TCCAACTGCTTGAGCAGCAGTAGTCCAACCATTAAGCGTATCGGTTTACTCGGCGCACCAACAGCTTCTTTGTAATGAACTGAAAACACATCTTCAAAATGATACCAGGGTATGACTACAGATAATTTGAGGAGAGGATCGACTACTTAGCAGTAGTATCTAGTTAAATAGGCGTTCGAGTTCTGTACCGGGGTCATCGGCTCTCATGAAAGCCTCGCCAACGAGAAAGGTATTTACTTGATGGTCACGCATTAATTTAACATCGTCTGGTACACGTATGCCACTTTCAGTGACTACAATGCGGTCTATAGGAATCATCCTGAGTAATTCAATGGTTGTTTGTAGGCTGGTTTCAAATGTATGCAAGTTGCGGTTATTAATACCTATCAGTGGTGTTGTTAGCTGTAATGCTAATTTTAATTCTGTCTCGTCATGGACTTCCACTAGCACCGCCATGCTAAGTGAATGGGCGAGTGCTTCAAGTTTTAGCATTCTTTCGATCGGGCTATCTACACCACAAAACTCACCATTCATCAAGAAAGCCGAGACTATCAGTAAAATACAGTCAGCACCCATCGCCCGTGCCTCAATAATTTGGTATTCATCAATAATGAAGTCTTTGCGTAGAACGGGTATGTCGCAGGCTGCGCGTGCTTGTTTCAAGTATTTCGCGCTACCCATAAAGAATTGTTCGTCTGTTAAAACGGAAAGGCATGCGGCACCGTGTTGCGCATAGGTATTAGCAATGGCCGTCGGGTTAAAGCACCCAGTTAATTGCGTGGGATTATCTGGCTTAGCTTGGTTCTTGCCATTGCCACGAAGTATGCCTTTGCTTGGACTTGCTTGTTTAATTTCAGCAATAACGGCGGGCGATTTTGCGTTAATCTTTTGGCGAATAGCGCCGACAAAGTCTCTTGGCGTTACAGCATCCTTTATTTCATCAAGTAATAATGCGTAGGGTTTGTTAATTTGAGCCGTGGCTACTTCTTTGACTTTGACAGTTAGTATTTTTTTTAAAATCGTTGGCATTCTTAGTTTGTCGTGTCTATATCTCGATGTGAAAACTCGATGAGTTGTTGTAGTTTGTTTAAAGCAGCGCCGCTCTCAACAGCTATTTGAGCATTTTTAATGCCTTGTGCTAAGGTCTCCGTTTTTCCAGATACGTAAATTGCTGCACCTGAATTTAATAGCACGATATCCAATGCAGGTCCTGGTTTGTTTTCTAAGACAGACAGCAACATCGCTTTAGCATGAGTACTGTCAGATACTTGTATAGCCTCAATTGGTGCTGGTTTTAAATTAAAATCCTCTGGTCTTATATCGAATTCGTTGACCTTCCCATCTTTAAGCTCGCCCACATGGGTTTTACCTGTTAATGTGATTTCATCAAGCCCGTCCTCACCATTAACAATCATTACATGCTGGCTACCAAGGCGTTGCAATACATGGGCAAGCATTCCAACTAGATCAGAATTAAATACACCTAAAACTTGATTTTCTGCGCCAGCCGGATTTGTTAGGGGGCCAAGAATATTAAATATTGTTCGAACTCCTAATTCGCGTCGTACCGGTGCAGCATGTTTCATCGCGCCATGGTAGTTTGGCGCAAACATAAACCCAACGCCTATCTTATCAATAGCTTGTGCTGCTTGCTGTGGTGTTTGATCTAAATTAATTCCCAATGCTTCTAACACATCCGCGCTGCCTGATTTACTTGAAACCGAACGCCCGCCATGTTTGGCGACTTTTGCGCCGGCTGCGGCAGCAACAAACGCTGATGCAGTAGAAATATTGAAAGTATGGCTAGAATCGCCACCGGTTCCACAGGTGTCAACTAAATGTGCGTGGTCATTGATGGTTACTTTCGTGGCGAGCTCACGCATCACTTGTGCGGCCGCAGTAATTTCACTAATGCTTTCTTTTTTAACACGCAATCCAGTAATAATAGCTGCAATTAAAACAGGCGATACATCACCTTTCATAATTCGATGCATCAAAGAAAGCATCTCATCATGTGCAATTTCTTGGTGAGATACAATTCGTGCTAGTGCTTCATGTGGATTCATGAATGGGTACCTTTTTACACTATAGACATTATTCAGTGCGTATTATTGATCAAGGAAATTTTGTAACATCTGATGTCCGTGCTCGCTTAAGATTGATTCTGGATGAAATTGTACACCTTCAATCAGAATGGACTTATGGCGAATACCCATTATCTCATTATCCTCTGTCCATGCGGTGATCTCAAGACAGTCTGGCAAAGTGGAGCGTTCAACAACGAGCGAATGATATCGAGTGGCAATAAAAGGGTTTGGCAAGCCTTGAAACACTCCCGTGTTATGGTGGAAAACAGGTGCTGTTTTTCCGTGCATGAGTTGTTTTGCGTGGATAACTTTACCGCCAAAAGCTTGTCCAATGCTTTGGTGGCCAAGACAGACTCCCAAAATAGGAATTTTCCCACAGAAACTATCTACGACCGATAACGATACACCAGCTTCGTTGGGTGTGCAGGGTCCGGGCGATATGACAATACGCGAAGGCTGAAAATCTACAATTTTATCGAGTGTAATTTCATCATTACGAAACACCATGACTTCTTCACCTAATTCGCTGAAGTATTGCACAAGGTTGTAGGTGAAGGAATCGTAGTTATCAATCATTAGCAACATAACGAATTATTTTCTTATTTATTGGGTTGCAATTTGTAACTTCAAATTTGTGTTTAATTCTTAGTGAAAGCAACAACTATCTCGCCATTTTACCAGTTCACCAATACTTTATGGCGTGCATTCTATATCTAATTGAGAGTTTAAGCATAAGCGAGTGAAGAGATGTTTAGGGAGTAAGTAAAACTGTTATGTTTGTAGCAAATGATCTGTCTGGGTTTTTTAACCCATGGAGGGCTTAAGTCTCATCTGTTCGTTGGTGTGCAACGTTTATTGTAATGGCCAACACGATGTTACTAATGTCGCTTCTGAAAGAAGTAGCAGCAAGATCCAGTTTGCCAAACGTCGTGAGGTTATTCCAATATTAATAACTTTATCAACATGATCTATTTCCTTTGCGGGGAATTAAAGTTCGATTACCCACTGCGTTTCAAACAGATTCTTTTATTTTAGCGCAACATTTCTTGCTTCCATCCAGCGCTTAACACGATTAGCATCACCAATACGGGTATTTTTTCCCCATGAATTGAGTAGCACGATGACTGTAGACCTCCCCTGTATCGTTGCTTTCATAACTAAACAACGTCCTGCTTCATTGATGTAGCCGGTTTTAGAAATATCGATGTTCCAATTTTTATTCCGCACTAAGCTGTTGGAGTTAACGAATTGTAAGTTATTCCTCTTATTAGCATTGACAACATGATTAGACGTTGTGGAATATTCTTGGATCAAATCATATTGATTAGAAGCTTCCACCAATTTTGCTAAGTCACTTGCAGTGGATACATTTCCACTACTTAGTCCTGTAGGCTCAACGAAATAAGTGCTATACATTCCCAAATGATAAGCTTTTTTGTTCATTGCATTAACAAAGGCAATCAGTCCGCCAGGATATGTTCGCCCTAGTGCCGATGCGGCACGATTTTCGGAAGACATTAGGGAGATTTTGAGTAATTCTTGACGGGAAAGTTCGGCGCCTATATTCAAACGCGAACGCGTATTCTTTAGTCTATCAATATCATCGGTATCAATAGTTATTACTTCATGGAGTGGTAATTGCGCATCAAGAGTAACGATTGCGGTCATCAATTTAGTAATTGATGCGATAGGCATAACATCTTCTGCATTCTTATCGTAGATGATGTGGTTGCCTTGCGTGTCAAAGACCATGACAGCATGTGATTTCAAATTTAAATAAGCTTGTTGCGCAAAGGCATTATTTGAAAGTAAAAATACAACAAAAAATAGTAGAAGTTGTCGTTTCATATTTATTCCTCATTGAAATTAGTAGCGTGTTTACTGCCGACTCCTAGAATTATAATTTAAAAAACTAGAGTTAAAAGCATAAGCTACATAAAGAATCGCTTCTATCTATTTGTTTAAACATTTATTGCAAATGATCATATACACTTGGTATTTTGTCATTGTAAGAATAACTATGTTTATAAACAATGGATTATTCTGGTGTGGTGGCGTATCTGTAAAACTGAGGCCTTTAGGCGGAAAAGCGTACTGATGTCTAATTTAAGGAGACTTGATTAAATCGTGGCGAAGCCGGAGAACTAATTAATAAATCTGAGCTTTATCGCAGATCGACCAAATGGCTGATCAATTAACTTTTAGCCGTTGGAGTACTCGCACAAATATCTTTACACAATATTAATATATAGAATATTATGATATTTTTATTAAACGGCCTAAATAGGGTGCAGTAAATAAACCGGTTAATTTGGGTCGGTAGGTGCTGTCGCGGTATTTGTCGAGATTGCGTCATGAAGGGGTCGTAGATGCAGACGTGAGGGACAAAGTACTTATTTTCTTCCTTAAACAATGAAGGCGCATGCCGTGTACTTAAAAGACTGGATGAAATCTGCTGTAAGAAACAGCAAGCACAAATAATCAGCGTAACAGTGCCTAAGCTAAGAAAAGGCAAGTTGATTTACTAGTCATATTTTAAATATTTAGGAGGAACAAACATGATTGATACAAAATCTATAATTGCTACTGTTGCTGGTTCTGCATTCATTATTGCTATTTGTATAGCACCCACTATTTCAGTGGCGAAAAGCTCTCAAGCTTTGGACAAAAATCTTATGCTAGCGCAAGCTCATGAGCATGAACAAGTGAAAGGAAACAGGCAAGACGGTGGTCATAAAAAAGATAAGGATAAAGAAGTTCACGATAAGGAAGGGAAAAGCGACAAGCACGGTAATAAAAAACACGGAATGAAGAAGGATGAACATGACTATGCGCATATGGTCATATCCCATACAGACAAGCTGAAACTCAGTAATGAGCAGTTAGGGAAAATCGTCCGCTTACATTTGAAGTACAAACAAGAACATAAACAACTCAAAGAAAAACTGAAAAAAAATATGAAGGCATTCAAAAAGGAAAGTATAAAACCCAACACTAGTGATGCCCGGTTGCATCAGCTTGGTAAAGATCATACGGATGCTTTCAATGCAATGGTCGAACAACTCATTAAGGAGCGTAATGCGATAGATGCTGTTTTATCGAATGATCAGAAAAAACAACTTGATACTATGAAAATGGATCACGGCGAGCATGATGATCATAGTCATCATTGAGTCTAATTCAAAGATGTCAGATTAAATTTCGTATTCTACATTTTAGGATATTTTAAAGCCTGAGTTGCGATACCGTTCAAGGGCTACAGATCAATTCAGTTTGTTATCTTAGAATAGGCTGTGGGCCGATTTCACTCGGTGAAAAAACCTACTCATGCAGTAGAATCAAATAAAGCTGCGTGCGGAGAAATCTTGTTAAACAAAGCTGGCTTCAGCCAGCAGTACCAAACCTAGCGACTTTAGTCGTTAGTGGTTCAGACAGCAATGCTATGTAAACATACTTGTTGTTTAACTTATTGTATATCTAGGTTAGACAGTGGACATAATAGTTATTAAGGAGAGAGACATGGCTCGTATTGTAATTCTCGGAGCAGGTATTGGTGGCGTACCAATGGCTTACGAAATGAAAGAAACAGCCGGTAAAGATCATGATGTTATTGTGGTTTCAGATACACCTACTTTTCATTTTGTTCCTTCGAACCCGTGGATTCCACCTGGCTGGCGTAAACCGGAAGACCTAAAGATCGAGTTGGCTCCAGTGATGAAAAAGAAAGGCATAGAATTCATTCAAAAAGCAGCTGCAAAAATAGACCCGGTAAATAATCAGATTCAGTTGGATGATCAATCAGTCATACCTTACGACTTCCTGGTAATTGCAACAGGGCCACGCCTGGCTTTCGATGAAATTCCCGGCTTGGGGCCGGAGGGTTATACCTCGTCCATCTGTCATGTTGATCATGCAGAGAGCGCTATAGAAGATTGGGATAAGTTTTTGGCGGATTCTGGTCCGATAGTTGTCGGTGCAGTTCAAGGTGCATCCTGTTTTGGTCCTGCATATGAATACTTAATGGTTCTTGAAACGGAATTACGCAAAAGGAAAATACGCGATAAAGTGCCGATGACCTTTGTTACCTCGGAACCATATATCGGTCATCTGGGTTTGGGAGGGGTAGGCGATACCAAAGGATTGCTGGAAAGCGCCTTACGTGACAAGACAATTAAATGGATAACGAACGCAAAAGTCGACAAAATTGAACCTGGCTTGATGTTTGTGACTGAAGTCGATGAGGAGGGTAATGATAAGAAAAAACATGAATTACCCTTTAATCATTCCATGATGCTACCCGCGTTTACTGGTGTTGATGCCGTTCGACATGTCGACGTTGAAGGTCTGGTTAATCCGCGTGGTTTTGTTTTGGTGGATGAGTATCAACGCAATCCAGCTTTTAAAAACATTTATTCGGTAGGCGTCTGCATCGCTATTCCACCGATCGAAAAAACACCGTTGCCAGTTGGCGCACCAAAAACCGGTTATATGATCGAATCTATGGTAACTGCAACCGCACATAATATTGCCGAGGAATTGTCCGGCAAAGAGCCGACACATAAAGCAACGTGGAATGCGTTATGCTTGGCTGATTTTGGTGATAGCGGGGTTGCTTTTCTGGCTATGCCGCAGATTCCTCCGCGTAATACAACCTGGTCGTCAGAAGGCAAATGGGTGCATTTGGCTAAAATTGGTTTCGAGAAATACTTTATGCGAAAAATAAGAAAAGGCATTAGTGAGCCCTATTATGAAAAACTAATGTTAAAACTATTGGGTGTAATGCGATTAAAAGATGATAAATAGCATGAGGATTGCTAGGGCAGTAATCGCAGTTTCTGGCGTATTGGCATTCTGAAAATTGGCTATGGTTTGCTGCTTTTGTGGGCGCTAATTTATTGCAATCAGCGTTTACCGGATTTTGTCCAATGGCGATGATACTTAAAAAATTGGATGTTAAACCGGGCAGCGCTTTCTGATCACGCACTGTTAGGCACTTAATCTTCTTAATTGTGAATTATTATATTAAAGATCATTTGTAGACTCACTGGTTTTATTAGGCCTGCTACACATACAGATATGCTTAAAAGTATTAAAAAAAAACTAGTACTCAGTTTATTACCGATATTCATGCTATCGAACTTGTCAGCAGACGAGGGTCTTGTTTCCGAATATACCGTTGATAGAACGGTACCGAAAACATTAGCTGCCCAGTCATTTACGCTGGATCAAGCTGTAGATTATGCATTGAATAATAATCCTGATCTACAAATCGCTGTAGAACGCATCGGCCAGGCGGAAGCGCAACTAGGTATAGCGCTTTCTGCGTTTTATCCGCAAGTAACCGCCAGAGCAATCTATTTACATTCCAACAACCCGGCGCAAGTCTTTTCGATGATTGTGTCACAACGGGATTTCAATACTAATTCCATCCAGAACATCAACACTCCCGGTTTTCGACAAGACTTTCGTCCCGAAATTATAGGAAGATTGTCTCTCTTTCGTGGCGGGCAAGATTATCAAAATAAAAAAGCGGCGGAGCTGGGCATTGATGCAGCTGAATTAGAGCGCTCATCAGTACACAATGCTTTGATGGAAGCTGTAACCACTTCGTACTATGCTTATCTGGCTGCTCTGGAAGCGCAAAAAATCGCTCAAGACTCCATTCTTGCAATTACCAGTGAATTCAATCAAACAAAGCTTAAATATGAAGCAGGAACGGCCCTGAAGTCCGATGTATTATCGCTGGAAGTAAAGTTGGCGGAGACACAAGATGCTGAAATTAGAGCAGCCAACGGTATTGAAATATCCAAAACTAGCCTATCTAATTTGCTCGGTCTGCCAAGTAGTCAAGCATTTACGATCGCACCGTCATCTTCCATATTAATCAAGCCCGAATTGACAGCTCCGTTTAACGAATTTCTCGAGCTTGCCATGACGGAGCGTCCGGAAGTCAAGGCAGCTGCGAAGCAAGTAGAAATCAGTATGCGTCAGTTAAAAATCGAACAGGGCGCGTATTTACCCAAGGCTGATGCTTTTGTAAGTTACGGTCAAAACAGCCAGGTGCCTGGTTTTTCCGGACAGAAAGACAATGTCACCGTAGGTGTTGCTGTCGAAATGGATTTGTTTTCAGGGTTTGGCACCAAACAACGTGTCAGTGCTGCAGAACGAAAGGCTGCAGAAGTACGTGAAATAGAACGTAAAACCAAGCTGGCGATTGAGCAGGAAGTCAAAATTGCTTTTCTGAATTTAGAAGAAGCGTTAGCACGTCTTCGTGTTACCGAAGCAGCGGTGCGTGCGGCTGAAGAAGCCTTACGGTTGGTGAACGAGGAGAGACGCGCCGGGATGGCGACAGTCACTCGCTATATAGAATCCGAGGTTGCCAGAAATAAGACCCAATCTAATTCTATCGCAGCTCATTACGATGCCCTAAGTGCTGAAACTGCATTAAAAAAAGCAATCGGTAGCTGGAAATAAAGAGGTCCTCATGCCACAAATTAAACATAAAAATATCAAAAGAATTGCCACTATTTCCGCTGCTGTTTTAATCTTGATACTTTTGCTCGTTTATATGCAAGGCGGTTTTGTTAGCAAAGTGCGCCCCGGATTGAGTCCGCAAGCTAACGATTCACTGACACCAATCAGTAATACGATTATTGTTAAAAAGAAACGGGTTGACAATATCCTTGCTTGGCCCGGCACGGTAAAATCTAGAACCGTAGCCAATATTGCACCCAAAATAACGGCTCGGATTATCGAAATCACCGTTAATGGAGGTGATGCAGTTAAAAAAGGTGACCTCATCGCCCGCCTGGATGAGCGCGATATTAAGGCCCAGGAACAGGCCGCTATTGCCAAACTCGCTGGCGCCACTGCTCAAGCTGACCGCGCAAAAGCAGATGCGCAACGCATGCGTATTTTATACGGGAGAGAGGCTGCGACACGTGAAAGTTTTGATGCTGTAATCGCGCAGGAAAAAGAGGCACAAGCTGGCGTAAATCAGGCAACGAGCGCTGTGAGTGAAGTGAAGACGCATCTGACTAATACGCAGTTGTTAGCCCCCTTTGACGGTGTTGTCGTGAAACGCCTTAAACAACCTGGAGACATGGGGCTGCCCGGTGTGCCCGTGGTTGTTTTGCAAATACCGCAAGGGCTTAGGCTTGAAGTTGACGTGCCCAATACTTGCACCGGGCGTTTTATTGTTGGTATGGATGTTTCGGTGCGTATTGATGCTTTGGATAGAACCATCGACGCTCAAATTGACGAGATCAGTCCCGAAATCGACCCACAAACGCATACGCAATTGATCAAAATCGCACTGCCTGAAGTAAACGATTTGAAACCAGGACATTTTGGATGGCTGGAACAGGCATGCGGTCAACATGAAGCGTTATTGATTCCTGTCAGTGCCGTACAACATATCGGCCAACTGGAGATCGTCAAGGTTTTTTCAGAAGGTCGACAAATTGTTCGTCATGTCAGAACGGCCAAAACTTTTGGCGACCAAATTGAAGTTATTTCCGGCTTGCGCGTAGGAGAAACCGTTATAACCCATTCGCAGCAGGCACAATAATGGAAGACCTGCAAGAACCAAACCAAAAACGTGGTTTGACGTCAAAAATTGTACAAGTTTTTACAACCTCCCAACTTTCCATTCTGTTTCTGATTATTTCTTTGCTGGCGGGGGCGGCAGCGCTCATTCTCACCCCCCGCGAAGAAGACCCGCAGATTGTGGTGCCGGTAATGGATATCCTGATTGAATATCCTGGTGCTTCCAGTGAAGAAGTTGAAAAACTGGCTGTTACGCCACTGGAAGTATTACTCAAACAAATTGAAGGCGTGGAATATGTTTACTCTGTTTCCAGGCCTGGCGCCGCAGTTGTTACTGTCCGATACTTTGTGGGACAGAATTATGAAAACAGTTTGATCAAGACTTGGGATAAGTTGATGTCTAACCAAGACATTATTCCACCAGGCGTCACGCAATGGAAAGTAAGTCCGGTTGAAATCGATAATGTCCCTATCGTTTTGATGACGCTTTCGGCACAAAATAACAACTATGATTCCATGACGCTCCGGCGCATTGCCGATGAGCTGATTGTTTCGCTGAGGAGTGTTAATGATGTCGGTAAAAGTTGGGTTGTCGGTGGTGAACAGAGACGAATATCCATTTATGCAAACCCCGCGCGACTGGCTGCGCACGGTGTTACGCTGCTTGAAGTCACTCAAGCGCTGGCTAATGCCAATGTAAATCTTCAAGCAGGGCACTTTGAACGTCACAACCGAGAAATCTTGCTGGAGGCCGGGCCGCATTTCAGTTCATCAAAAGATGTGGGCGCTACTATTATTAAAAGTGTTGACGGCCGCGTCGTTTATCTGCGCGATGTAGCGCATATTGAAGACGGCCCGGCAGATGTCAATCATTACACCCGCATTGGTTTTGGTCCTGCAGTTGATGAAATGCCCACGATTGGCAATGCCACCGGCAACAAACCGCAAGCCGGACAAGAACGTCAAATGGTTACCATTGCGGTTGCCAAACGTAAAGGCAGTAATGCCGTAAACGTCGCCGAATCCGTAATCGCCACTGCAGAAGAATTGCACGGCACACTGATTCCCGATGATATTTTGCTGAGTATTACGCGTGATTATGGCGAAACTGCCAATCACAAAGTCAACGAGTTGATCAAGCACCTGAGTTTTGCCATTGTGATTATCATGGTGCTACTTGTCTTTTCACTTGGGCTGAAAGAGGCTTTTATTGTTTCCATAGCTGTGCCGATGACTTTGGCGCTCACCCTACTACTGGATTACTTGTTCGGATATACCATTAATCGTGTCACGCTGTTTGCCTTGATTTTATCGTTGGGCTTGCTGGTTGATGACCCAATAGTCGATGTTGAAAATATTCATAGGCATTATAAATTGGGAAAAGAATCGCCGCTGGATGCACTGTTGACGGCAGTTGATGAAGTCAGGCCACCAACCATTCTGGCAACTTTCGCTGTGGTTGTGTCATTTCTGCCGATGTTTTTTATCACCGGCATGATGGGACCATACATGGCACCGATGGCTTTTAATGTACCGATAGCCATGATTATTTCGCTGATTGTCGCCTTTACCGTCACGCCCTGGGCGAGCTATAAACTGCTTCGAAGTGATTATCGCAAGAAAAATTCTGAATTACCTCAGGAAGATCTAAAAGAAACTTTTATCTATCGTGCTTATCGCGCTTCATTGGGTCCCCTGCTGGAGGCACCGGGGCGCGCCAAGCTATTTTTGTTGATTGTGTTGGTTGCTTTTTTGGGTTCCGTGATGCTGGCGGCTACTCGCGCCGTACCACTCAAATTATTACCATTTGACAATAAAAATGAATTACAAGTCATCATCGATATGCCGCGCGGTTCGACACTGGAGCAAACAGATGAAGTCGCACGTGCCCTGGGTAACTATCTTGCCACTGTAAACGAAGTCACTGACTATCAAACCTATACCGGCTTGGCATCGCCTATGGACTTTAACGGCATGGTGCGCCAGTATTATTTGCGCAACGGCGGGTATTTGGGTGATGTAAGAATTAATTTATTACCCAAGGACATGCGTACTCAGCAATCGCACGAAATTGCGTTACGAATACGACCCGAAATAGAACGGCTCGGTAAAAAATACGGCGCTAACCTTAAAATTGTGGAAATTCCGCCCGGACCACCCGTGCTTGCCAGCCTGGTCGCAGAAATTTATGGTCCACCTGAAGCCAGTATTGAACATCTGGTGGCGGTGTCCAAACGTGTTCGGGCCGATATGGAAAAAATAGAGGGCGTTGTTGATGTTGATGATTTATCCGTAGCGCAGCATGACACGGTACATTTTCACTTGAATCGTGAAAAAGCGGCATTATCCGGTATTAACGTTGCGCAGGTTGCAAAAACGTTGCGTATTGCTGCCGCTAGCGAGCGTGTTGGTATTGTGCATCAGGGAAGCGAACGTCAACCACTAGAAATCATGTTGCAGCTGCCGCGCGCATTGCGCTCATCTGCTCCCGATTTATCGGCTCTACGAGTAAAAAATGCGCAAGGCGACTTAATACCGCTCAGTGAAATAGTAACGGTCTCCATAAAAAGTGCAGATCAACCTATTTACCATAAAAATTTGCAACGGGTAAATTATGTCACTGCTGAGATGGCGGGACGCAGTCCGGTAGAAGCAGTTTTCGATCTCAATGACGCGCTGGCAGAACGACCCTTGCCAGAAGGATTTTCTGCTGAATTCGCAGGTGAAGGCGAATGGAAGATTACGGTTGACGTATTTCGTGATCTTGGACTCGCTTTTTCCGCTGCACTACTGATGATTTATATCTTATTGGTCGGACAAACCGGGTCGCTAACGGTACCGTTGGTGATGATGATAGCAATTCCACTGACTGTTATTGGTATCATGCCTGGCTTCTGGCTACTAAACCAGTTTGCTACGCCTATTGCAGGTTATCCTAACCCAATATATTTTACAGCTACCGCTATGATCGGCATGATTGCCCTCGCAGGTATTGTTGTGCGTAATTCAATTATTCTGATCGACTTTATCGAGCGTATTCGTACCCGGGCCAACGTGACACTCGCAGACGCGTTGATAGAAGCGGGTGCAATTCGCTTGCGCCCCATATTCCTGACTGCCGGAGCGGCCATGTTTGGGGCGTTTGTCATTATCCTAGATCCAATATTTTCAGGGCTGGCATGGAGCTTCATTTTTGGCATTTTTGCTTCGACCCTGTTTTCATTACTGGTGATTCCAGTGGTTTATTTTTTAATTAACAAGGAAACATGATTACAAAACCTAATCAGTAAACTCGGCTCTTTATAAATTAACCGCCTACAATGCTTGCCAAGCAAAAGTCAGTGTTGCACAGCCTCAATCGGTAGCGTCTGTAGTATAGTTTGACACAATCAGTTTGCGTTCTCTTTGCTTCCTAAATGGGAATAGAACCTGGGACTAACGGATTAACAGGTGTTTTAATACACTATTTTTAGCTATTACACTTGTCAGTACTCGCTAACATTCGCTAATAATCGTCAGATTTGTCACGTTCTCAATTTAGAAAACACTGAATCAAAAAGTAGCAAATGATGATTTTTAAATAAAGTGGGCCCATGGAAAATAACCGCTGGAAATCTCACTGTCGTGGGCCGTTCAATTTACTGGGTGCAGCAGCTTAAAGATAATAATTCACACACTACAGGTTATCCCGGTGAAAATATCACCCATTTCGATCCCGGTATAATCTTTGAGTTGTAAATCTCGAATCTACTATAATCCGCCAAATAAAAGGCCACTCCAACATAAATGTATCTTTACGTAGTCATTGATAGCTTTTAATGTAAGAATTGGCAGAGAAGATGTTAATCCATAAATTAAGAATAACTGAGGAGACCGAATGTCTTATTCCGAAGAAAATCTGGCCGAATTACATGTGTTAGTACTTTATGGTTCCTCTGCGAGTCTTGAGGGCATAAAGATTCACAAAAATGCTGATCCTTCGGTGATCGCCGCTGCCGAGCGCCTGTTTGAAGGCGGTTTTATCACTCAAGTAGATGGAGGCTACTTAACATCTCTTGGTAGAGAAGCGGCTGATCATGCGCATACCTTACTAACCATGTTAAGTGCATAAATAGTTATAGTGATATTTGTCATCGCGAAAGGAACAATGTTTGAGCATGGAAAGGGGTGGGAAAAGTGCGTTATACCAGCCGTGACTAAGCGTTGCTAACTATCTGTTACGTGCGAAATACTAATTTATTCGCAAACTGATACTTTCAGCCTAGACTGTCGGCATTGTTTTATTGAAAATACTTTGAACTTGCGATTCCCCTTGAACTTGCCACGGAGAGCATTATAGTTTTTGTTTTTGAAGTCAGCGTAGCGCGTCGTTTTTGGTTTTCTGCGCCGTAATACCCAGCTGTCTTACGGCGGGGATAGGCGCAGGGCGTGCGGAGCAAATTTATTCTAGGGGTATAGGAGTAATTCTCGGTTTAGCTGATAAATTGTTTATATAGCTGAATCTTATTGCAGATCGGCCGGATGGCCGATTAATCCAGCTTTAAGCCGTAACCTGAAGCCGCCGGCTTGTAGCGGTGGAGTGTTCACACGATTTCGTAAGAAGTGAAGGGGTGAGCCGCGAAAAATAATCACTGATAAGTTGAGAAGTTACGGCGTTGCTCACCGAGAACTTGTTCCATATACGATTCACAATACTTCCCGATATGCTAACAATCGCGCGGAGCTTTCACACCAGCTAACTCGATAAGAGAACGAGGCATGCGCCGGTTCAAGTCTAAAGTGCAGGCATAACGATTCCTGGGGGTCCATGCTACTGTGTGCAATCTATCCAACCTTGGGCACCCATCAAGTATAGGCTAGCTATTGTCGGAATCTGAGGCAAGAGGTCTTTGCGTATTGGAAAAATGTTATGTTAGCTTAAGGTCAGTAAGTTTAGTGTTTTAGCCAACCTGCGTGAGCTAACTTGGCAATACACACCGTGGCAAGTCAATGCTTTCATGATACCCTTGATGGTCTGGTCATGCAGATTCCGTAGTTGCTCAGTCGCCGGTGTGCGTACGCAGCGGAAATCTAGCGTGCCATTCTGGATATGATAGACCCCACCGAGTATCAGGTAATAATGGTTGCAACGTCTTTTTCTACTTACGAACAATTAGTGTTAAATGCCTTAGATAAAAACGCCTCTAAAGCTGGTGCAGCTTCAGGCCATGACATTCGCTTGGTTTTGCAGACTGCGGGTTTAGGTAAACGAGAGATTAGCGTCACTATGGGTGCATTGGTAGAAAAGGGCGTGTTAGAACGCTTAAAAGTGATTGATGTCGATGGCTTGTTTTATATAGCCTATCGGCGAGTAACGCCTGGAAGCCCATGCTCCTATATGCAATCGATTTAAGCTCTGTTAGGTTTAATTCCTCGCCCCTCTTAGGGCAGGGTTGTTCATTCTTGGTCACCACATAGCCATGCTACTGTGTACAATCTATTCAACCTTAGACACCATCAAATATAGGCCAGCTATTATCGGAATCTGAGACAAGTCACTTTTGCGTCTTGGAAAGATGTTACGTTAGCTTAAGGTCAGTAACTTTATGTTTTGGCCAACCTGGAGAGTTAACTTAGCAATACCCCGTCTTGTGCACTCTATGAAAATTAATTCGTCGATGTCATTATCTCCATCATGTCAGCGGTAACCGGTTCTGAAAATAAGAACCCCTGTCCGTAATCACAGCCAGCGGTAGCCAATAACTCACGCTGCTCTATCGTTTCAATACCTTCTGCAATAACTTTTAGCCCCAATTTATGCGCCATTGTAATGATTGCTTCGCATAACGCTATGTCATCTGGGGCGCAACCTGTTAGATTGCGCACAAAGGATTGGTCAATCTTCAAATAATCAATATCAAATTTATTGAGGTAAGACAGTGAGGAATATCCTGTGCCAAAGTCATCTATTGCGACCTGAATACCCGCGTCACGAAGCGCAATTAGCTTTTTTGTGACAATCGCTCCCATATCCAACAACAATCCTTCTGTTATTTCTATGGCGATGCTATTTCCTGGCAAATCCAATTGTTTCAAGTATGGCGACCAGTCTTGGAAAAAAATAGAATCATTACGAAACTGCATAGGTGATTTGTTAATGCTAATCTGAAACTCGGGGTGAAGTGTTTTACGAAAATGCTTCGCCTGCTTTGCTGCTTCCCTGAATACCCAATCTCCAATTTCAATGATCAATCCACTTTCTTCAGCAAGTGGAATAAATTCTGTTGGGCAAATCAAGCCACGTATAGGGTGATACCAACGAAGTAACGCCTCAGCTTTGTGGATACTGCCGCTCGACAGTTCGACGATGGGTTGGTAATTCAATATAAACTGTTTAGCTGCCAAAGCACCGCGAAGATTATGAATGAGTTTCCGACGATTTTGTGAAGCTTCCTGTATAGCCGCAGTGAAGTAACAGAAACGATTACGCCCAGCATTTTTGGCTGTATACATCGCATGGTCAGCGTTGATCATCAGTAATTCTGGTGTAGACGCATCATCTGGATACACGGTGATGCCAATGCTTGCGGAGATGAAAATAGAATTTCCATCTAACATAAATGGATTTGCTAACTCATTGATTATACTTTGTGCAACACGCTCGATATTACTGATCTCGTCCAGTGCAGGTAAAATGACAGTAAACTCATCCCCCCCAAGTCTGGCAACAGAATCAGATTCACGAACATGGCTACTAATACGACGCGAAACTTCGACAAGAAGGCTGTCGCCTATGTTATGACCAAATGAATCATTGACCTCCTTAAATTTGTCTAAATCAATGAACAACAGTGCTAATTTCTGTTTGTTGCGATGCGATTTTATAATTTCTTGTTCTAGGCGATCTTGGAACATGCTGCGATTGGGCAGGCCTGTTAAATCGTCATAATTTGCCTGTTGCCAGATTAATTTATTGGCTAGCTGTTCGGTTTCTTGAGCTAATTTTTGCCCGATAGCAATACCGGAAAGATGTGCGAATGTCGTAACGATATCAAATTCATTTTGATGCGGTGCCCGACTATAATTATAAATTTCGAACGTACCGAGTACCTTATTTTTTGCAGAAATAATAGGTTCCGACCAGCATGAGGAAAGGTTAGCTTTTGCTGCCGCTTTTTTAAAAATAGAGCAATAAGAATGCGCTTGTATATCTTCTACAATTGTACGTTTGCCAGTAAACGCCGTGCTACCAAAAGAACAAACGCTTGAATCAATGATGAGTCCATCAACTTTAGTATTAAATGAATCTGGAAGGTTAGGGCCTGTGCCGGTTTTAAGTTCTTTGTCATCAGAAGACAGCACTAGAATCGAACAAAGCCAGCTTGGTTCTATAGCTTCTATTTCGCGAGCTATTGCTTCTAATACTCTGCAGAGCGGTTCACCTCTTGCTATCATTTCAAGTATTTTCTTTTCCATGGCTAAGCGATGTTCTATTAGCTGTCGCTCAACAATTTCATTTTGTAATTGAATATTTTGTAAATCAACTTCATTTTGTGCTAATTGCTGGCTTTTTTCTGTTAAAACAAGCCACCAGACACCCATACCAAGAAATACAACAATTGCGGCATAGATGCTGAGGAACATATATTGCAATTGAGCCAACGCCTCAGTAGTCAGAAATGTAGTAAGGGTTTGTTGATAAAAAACTAATCCAAAAGTCCCACCAACTAGAGCGGCAAGAAACAAAAAAATACCTAAGAAACGTAAAACAATTATTTGCGTTTCAGCGCCAATCCATTTAATGAATGGATTATGAGGTTTATTTGTTTTCTTGCAAATGTCATCACAACGCGCATCCAGCGTGCAACATAGGGAACATATTGTGCCGCCATAAGCCGGACAAAACATACTGTCTTTCGTTGAATATTGCTGTTCACAAACGATACACTTGCCTGACTCAACGATACTGTGCCGGGCAATATAGTATTTGCTACGCGTTAAAAATGCGATAATAGGGACGAGTACAATAGCTAGGCCAAGTGCAATAAATGGTGAAAAAGCCTGTGGCGTTGGGCCAAACGCCCCCATAAAAGCAGCAATGGAAACGATTGAAGCGATCAACATGGCGCCCGTACCTACCGGGTTAATCTTGTGTAAGTGGCCACGCTTGAATTCAATGTATGACGGACTCAAACCCAGCGGTTTATTGATTGCCAAATCCGCAAACAATGCGCCTATCCAAGCCACGGCAACGTTGGCGTACAATCCCAGTACTTTTTCTAATGCGGCAAACACACCGAGTTGCGTCAATAGTAGTGCGATGAGAATGTTGAACACTAGCCACACGACACGCCCTGGATGCCGATGAGTCAGCCGAGAGAAAAAGTTTGACCAAGCTAGTGAACCTGCATAAGCGTTAGTCACGTTAATTTTAATTTGAGATACCACAACAAACAAAGTCGTAACTGCCAGCACCACGGCTGGACTAGAAAATACGTAGCCAAAACCAATCATATACATCTGCGTGGGTTCAACCGCATCAACGATGGCGAGACCGTGCGTAATTGCAAGAAATGCAAGTAACATGTCACCCAGTTGCTTTGTCACGCCTAAAATAATCCACCCTGGCCCTGCTATCAACATTGCGGCCCACCATCTACGACTATTATGTTTGCCTTTATCTGGTAAAAAACGCAAATAATCCACCTGCTCCCCGATCTGAACAATGAGGGCAAATGCAACTGTCGCTGCAGCACCAAACAAGAGCGGATCGAATGCTATACCGCTGGGTGATTGGCCCGCAAAAAATCGTAATTGTGAGAAAGTTTCAGGTGCTTTGTGATAAACAAAAGCGAACGGCGCCACCATCAAAATTATCCACAATGGCTGTGTCCATACCTGTATCCGGTTAATCAGCGTGATGCCAAAAAACACCATTGGAATGATGATTAGTGAGCAAAACACATACCCGATGGATAATGGAAGATTGAAATACAACTTTAGCGCCTGCGCCATGATGGCAGCTTCAAGCGAAAAAAAAATAAAAGTAAATGAAGCGTAAATTAGTGAGGTAATAGTGGAGCCAATATAACCAAAGCCCGCTCCACGTGTCAGCAGATCAATATCCAGATTATATTTTGCCGAGTAATAGGCAATTGGCAGGTTAGTTAGAAAGATAATAAAACCTACTACCAAAATTGCCCAAAAGGCATTAGTAAATCCATAGGTGATAGCAATACTCGCACCTATTGCTTCCAACGCCAGAAATGAAATACCGCCAATGGCCGTATTGGCTACTAAAAACTCTGACCACTTTCTCGAGGAATTAGGAACATAGCGCAGCGCGTAATCTTCTGTCATCTCAGAAGCAACAAACTGATTGTACTCACGCCGAGGTTTGCTGATTGTTTTTTTAGCCGGGTTATCTATAAAAGCACCATACTGTAATTTACTTTATTTCTCTTTAAAGAAAAGAGCTAATTAATAAGTTTTTGACAATGAATCAAGTCTAGCACTTTTCTAATGGGGTACTGGAACTTCACGTTAAATTAGTCAGACTATAGACTTGAACGATACCAATTAGTTATATCATGACCAAGATGCCGTTTTATCTTGCAATTACAACTACGCTGTCTGGCTCTATCATCGTTTCTCTCTGAGTTCACACGACTTAAAAGGGCTGAGGCCTGCTGCTAAATCTTGTGTCCACAGGCTGGCAAATAGGCTCATATAATATCTCTGCACAGACCAAATCGATGGCAGGTTAAATCGGGAGAGGAAACAGATCGGCTTATTACGGTTGCGCATGACCATTTGACCGTATTAATTCGTTTTGCACTGGTAAAACAGGCTGCCGAGCACATGAAATAACGAGATTGTAGTGGGGTCGTGTTGATTTGAATCGACGCGCTGGATGGTTGAATCAGGCTAGAAGTGACACAAAGAGGTGTTCCATTAAATGCGTATGCCGTGGCAGTTTTGCAGGAACAAATGGGTAAGCATAACCAGTTTTGTTTTACTTATCTAAATCAGCCTATATTACGAGGTTTAACGAATCCAGCTTGGATGAATGCAGTTAAGAAGGTTGGACTGGAAGGCTTACGGCTTCATGACCAGGGCTCGAACCTGGGGCAAACGGATTAACAGGTCTTTTGTCTAACTGTTTTTATTAATATTGAACTCGGTCAGTGCTCGCCAATACACGTTAATAATCGTCAGATTTGTCACATTTTTTTAAGAAAGGCTTATCTTTACTAACTATCACAACAGCCTGGCATAGACAGTCTGTCCAAATGCCATGCGCAAGAGCAAAGCCTTTATGCACAGTTGAATAGTACAGAATCAAAAAATCCTGCCGTATCAATCATATTGATTTTATTTTTATAGTTATTGAAAGCGTAGACTTATTTTTAACCAAAATTGAAATTCTGTGCTTTAAACTAAAGTCGGTATCTAATTGATTATTATCATTATAAACTCATGAAATTTACATTACTGTTCCTGCTGTTAATTTCTACTGCATCATTTGCTGAAAATTTTCTAATTAACAGCAATAAGTTATTCAACTTTGCCGAACAATCTTTTCCTGAGTTTTTTAGTCCTGCTGGTGTGGCAACTAGTGGCTTAGATAATTATTTAGTACGTTACTATCCAGAAATCAACAACTATATCGGAACCAGCGATGGAGATGTCTATGTTTATGGAGATGTTTTTAATGGGTTGTTAAGAGTAGGGGTGTTTACAGATTATATTGAATTAGAACCTGATGGAGATGAGTTATTAGCTCAAATATTTGTTGACGCTCAAAGCAATGTGCAGGTTTATGGAACTGGAACTGTGATTTCTATTTTATCGGATGATCTAAATGGTAGTCGTCATCAGAGATTTATCATTGAATTAAAATCAAAACAAACACTACTCGTTGCCCACAATATCGATTTAGCGCCAAGAATTGATGAATTGGCTTTAAACGATCAGATTGAATTTTTTGGTGAATACGAGTGGAATAATCAAGGTGGAGTTGTTCATTGGACGCATCATGATCCTGATAAGATTCATATAGGTGGATGGATATTGCACAATAATAGTATTTATCAGTGATTGCGCAACTTGATTTGGCACAATAACAAGATTCAAATACCTGAACGTGCGGATCAACAGGTATTTTAACACGTCAGTTTTTTATAGTTTTGATAAAGCTGTAGAACAATTAAAAGGAGCTAAAAAACCATGAAACAAGCTAAATAATAAAAAGTAAACTACCCGCTAGCGGGTATGATACCGATTAAAGTCGAATAAGCCAGAGAGCACTGGCTGTTTTTTAGCATAGTAATCTTGGAACCAATCCGCGATATCCCGGAAATCAGAGTGAGTACGGCGAACACCAAGTAATCCCACAAAGTGTTCGTAATCCTTACGGTTATGAATGGCTGCATAGTGTTTAGAGAAATCATTGACTTGTGACAATTTAATATCGAAGAAGAAATTCGGGTAAGTGCCGTGTAGTCCTTTAACAACCGACATAGTATCGTTCTCCCGGTTACGGTTGTTCTTCACTTGCGAACATAGAGCTTAAATTCTTATAGGCTTTGTTGCGTATCAGCGTATCAGCGTATCAGCGTATCAGCGTATCAGCGTATCAGCGTATCAGCGTATCAGCGTATCAGCGAGATCACGTTCCGTTTTACCATTTGTCCTAACTCTTACAAATGTGAGACCCGGAAAAACCCTTAGAATGTTGCCTTTGATATCAGCCATATTTGTCATTGCTGTGTCAGATTGTAATTCGGTACAGTTGGCCGTGAGAAGTAAACAAGCTGGCGACTGGCAACGGTTCAGATGATCCTTTTAGGGTTTTGCCGAGTACGACCTTCTAGGTCGAATTCAAACCACGTTTTACAAACGTGGTAGTCAATTCCCTGTCTTGAGGCACTGAGCAATATTGCAAGCACTCATCCATAAGGCTGGTTAAATCCGTCACCAACAACAAAAGAACAGGAGAATTCCGGAAAGAGAGCACTGGAATTGGGCGCTGAGGACTAAATATCGAATGTATCTGAGTAGTGCTCCTTCAAAATTAGAACAATTGATTAGCACCCATCTGACTCGCGCTGCTTACTTATGCCACGATTATTACAGAGCGACCCCAACATTACCAATTAGTCATCTTATGGCAAGGCTATGATTAGGTTCCCTATGCATAATTAATCTCAAAGTGATTACGTTCTCACTTTTTTACATAATTATTGATAAGGAGCCAATCATGATGCAGAAAAATGTGTCCCTCAGTATTGCACTATTTGTTGCAATCATATTTGCAACACTTGCGCAGGCAACCGAAGAACCCCAATTGAACTCTGACTCGGGTGAATATGTTTTGAATATTCCCTATTTCGAGTTTGATTCAGCAGAAGGAAAACAGGCTTATGAAGTGATTTTAAAAGCACCTTTGAATGATAACCCTATTTTTTCCGTAGATTTTTCCAGCCTTAAAATGAGGCCTGTCGGTAACCTGCCTAATATCACGGGTAGCAATATCTGTCTAAAGACAGCAAGTGGTTCTCTTTTAGCTTGTCAGGCGGAAACAAAATTAGATTATTCCGTTGACATGGCAAGGTGTATTAATAGCGATGAGCCAAATTGTGTTGAAAAAATTGAAGAAGCCTATGCAAATGAAACCAAAGAATGTCAAGCAATTAACCAGTCACGAATTCAACTTTGCGGCGTATTAGGAGGCGACGCTTATTTACCTGATTTAGATCCAAATGACTTTATTGACCCAACGACGATTACAACAGCGAATGCTAATCCTTATTTTCCTTTAGTACATGGCAATAAATGGGTATATGAAGCTGGTGAAGAAACAATTACGGTAACAGTCACAGATCAAACAGAATTAATCCAAGGTATTACTGCGATAGTTGTACGTGATGTAGTTTCCATAGATGGCGAATTAGTTGAAGACACTAATGATTGGTACGCACAAGATAAAGAAGGAAATGTGTGGTACATGGGTGAATTGTCATTGAATTTTGAAGATGGACGGTTGGACGATCTTGAGGGTTCATGGAGAGCAGGTATTGAATCAGCACAGCCAGGAATCCTTATGTATGCCCGTCCCGAAGAGCATATTGGAGAAACCTATCGGCAAGAGTTTCTGCCAGGCGAGGCTGAGGATTTTGCGAGAATTATTTCTGTCACCGCATCAACATCAAATGAGAATTTCTCTTGTAGCGGAAATTGTCTACAAACTTATGAAAACTCGGCATTTGAACCGGTTGGCTTTGAAGATTTTACCCCTGAACATAAATTCTATTTACCGGGTGTCGGCAAGATTCGCTCCTTCCATGTTAATCCTGAGACAGGGGAATTAGCTGAAGGTGAAGATGTAGATGAATTAATCAGTTTTACGCCAGGCTCTTGACAGTAATTTATTAAAGTAAAAACCGCTGTTAGTTATTGCAGGTGTGACCTAACGAACAAATGCCACGGTAACGTAGACACCATTTAACTGCGGTTTTTTTAGAATGCAATTGAAACCGACCCAAGAATACTACGTGGCACACCCGGCATAAAACGCAGGCCACTGGTTGATACGTAATAGTGTTCATCAAAAATATTTCGTGCATTGAGCTGAAAGCGAAGTGTTGCATTGCTAAGTTTATAGTTATACCCTGCCATTAGATTCACAACTGCATAGCCTGGTGCTTGGGCCGTATTTTCAAGATTGGCTTGTCGTTGGCTAACGGCAACCACACCACCACCCAACTTTAGCCCGTAAAGCCTCCCTTTCTGTATATCATAAGTCGTCCACAAGCTGACATTGTGGCGTGGCACATCATCAAAACGCTGTCCTGTATTGCCAGAGCCTGTTCCGATAACATTGTCCTCGTCGTCCAAAATAAGGGTTTGATCCTGAATAATCTTTGCAGATGGCGTATAAGCATAGGCACCGATCAAGCGCCAGCCAGGTAATAATTCCCCTTGTATATCAAATTCAATACCACGAACCGCCAATTCACCGACTGTACGCGAAAAAAAAGGGTTTATCGGGTCGGGTGTTGCGACATTTTTCTTGGTCAAATCATAGTACGCAATTGTTGCCAAGAACTTTCCATCTAAGAGCTCAGATTTTATTCCCGCTTCCCACTGTTGCGCACTTTCTGGCGGCAACTTACCACCTTGTCGCGCAATTCCATTTGACCCACTATAATTTTCGGTATAACTGCTATACAGCGCGAAAACCGGCACTGGACGCCATAATAATCCTGCGCGCGGCGTTAATGCGTCATCACGTGGTTCTCCGGTTGATTCGCCTCGCTCAAGCTCGCGCGAACGAATGCTGTCGTAGCGAAAACCGGCTAATACATGAAAATGATAAGGCAGTTCCATCTGGTCTTGTAAATATAAGCCAAACCAATCTTCCGTTTCGGCGATGTCATCACCGGGAAAATCACGTGAAGGGTCGATCGGCGGCGGGCCACCTGTCTGATAGACTGGGCTAATAATATTGAGCGCATTGAATTCCAATCCATCGTCAGACTCTTCGACAAAACCCCAGCGTGTATCTTCCCGATAGTAGTCGCCACCCAGCAATATCCGGTGTTTGATACCCCGAGTTTCAAAATGACCAGTCAAATCAACCACCGTATAATACGATTCGTTACGGGCATTACGTAGTATTTCCAGCTGTCGTCTGGCCGAACGGCGATCATCAGATAAAACCGGGCCTGAAAACGGTGTGGTTACATTAATGACTTCTGAGCGCAAGATCTCAGTGTTGAAGCGATGGCGAATTCGCCAGTCATCATTAAATGCATGGCTCCAGCTGAGACCTACAACCATATCATCGTATTTCGCCCGGTTAAAAGGTTCACCGAAATATCGACTGCGCGGCACATTCAGAGGTCGATTGCCATCAGCCGGAATACCGTAGTCCGGTGTATTCTGCCCTTGCAAATAATCAAGCTCCAGGTTGATTTGTGTGCGTGGGCTAATATCCCAGCGCAACACTGGCGCAACAAAAATACGCTCACCGTGTACAAAATCACGAAATGATCCGGCATTCTCGTGCGCGAGATTAAAGCGATAACTAAATCCAGCACCAATCGGGGCAGTCGTATCCAACGTTGTGCGATGAAAATCAAAGGAGCCGAATTGTTGCTCGAGTTTATGATAAGGCGTTGAGAGTGGTTTCTTGGTAACCATGTTGATGATGCCACCCGGTTCAGCCTGTCCGTACAATATGGAGCCCGGCCCTTTAAGTACTTCAACTCGCTCAATATTAGCCATGTCCCGACGCCCATTGGAATTTTGATCTTCAAATCGGAAGCCATCTCGAAATGGAAACACTTGAAAACCGCGCAAGGTTATTCCATCAGCAAGCCCGGCATTAGATACTTCTTGATTAATGCCACTAACATTCTGTAGCGCCTGATCTAGACGCACTGCTTGCTGATCGCGTAATACTTGTCCAGGCACAACTTTAACCGAAAAAGGCGTTTCCATGATTGGGGTATCTGTTTTAGTAGCCGTTCCGATATTTGGTGCAACATAAGACGACTCATCGGGATCGGGTCGTCCCTTTATGATGATGGGTTTCAAGACCGTGTGTTCGTCCTCTACGTTATCAAGCGAATTGATTTTCTGACCTTTCGTATTTGAATCTATAACTTGATCGGCACTTACAATTCCACAGCCGACCAAATTCACAGCCAAAAAGATAGCCCTAAAAATTAGTCCAAGAGTATGCTTGAAGTAGTAGGAAGCTACCATTTGAAACATTCCTTTTACTTACTTGGGGTAAATCATTGTTCTACTTAATGAAGATGGTCTAAAAACATGACAAAATGACTGAGTCATCGTGGCTAATCCGGTTCTCGGATAACCTTATAAATTGTGTTGCATAACTTGATTATGAGGCAGCGAAACAGTAAAAACACTCCCTTGCTGAGGCGTGCTATTAACGCTGATATCGCCACCATGAGCATGTATAAACGCCAATGCCAAATTCAATCCTAAGCCGTGTCCATGCTGTGTGCGGCTTCGATCACAGCGATAAAACCGCTCAAAAATACGGCTAATTTCTTCAGCCGTCATGCCGATACCCGTGTCTTTAATTGCCAGCTTAATCTGTTCATCCTCATTACTTAATCTCAGTGCAATCCTCCCTCCCGCGGCGGTATACTTTAAGGCATTGTCCAAAAGACAAGCAACAGCACGTTGCAATCGTTGCAGATCACCTTGAGTATGACTTTCATTTGGCAAATCAGCGTCAAGAATGATCTCTTTATCTTCAGCAACAGGTTGGAACAACTCAACAGCGTCATTCACAAGTTCGACAACATCGATATCAACCATTTTCAGTTTAGACGCACCTGACTCCGCCTCAGCAATATCCAAAGTGGTGTTAATCATTTCAAGTAATCGATCACATTCTTCGGCAGTCGTAGCCGCTATTGTTTCTACGTCCGACTTTGATCCTCCATTGGTCATAGCCATCTCAGCTGCTGCACGAATTCTACCAACTGGGCTTCTTAAATCGTGAGCCAGATTATCGGTCATCTCACGCATACCAATGATTAATGCCTGTATACGATCAAGCATGGCGTTAAACGCATGCGCCAAATTATCCAGTTCATCATCGTGAGACCGCACAAATACGCGTTTTTCAAGTGCGTCACCGGTAATAGCACTCGCCGCATTGGTGATTTCTTGAACACCACGCAGGGCTCTTTTTGCCATAAACCATCCGATTGGGCCACCGAGTAGTAGGACAGCAATGCACATCATCAAAAAACCTTTTAACAAGGTTTTCATAAAATCAACACTGTCTTCTAAGGACTCACCCATCTCTAACACAATATCCGGCCCGATAACAGCGTAGATGCTGCGTGTATCGTATTCCCGATGTGTTAGTTTCAGTGTTATAAATACAGGTTTGTCGTTACTGCGTAACCGTATCAGGATTTCTGTTGGTTCAATCAGCCCTGACCAAGTAGAAAGATCGGAAGTTGCCAGCAAGTTGCCATTGGCGGTCCATAAACGAAAAAAAGTTTGCTCTGATTCACTACCTTGGGTTTCTATCAGCATTTCACTTTTTACGCGCTCGAGACCGCCAGCGTGCATAAAAGCAACAAACTCACCAATATCCTCTTTAAGATCTTCATCAATTTCCTCATGTAAAGCCGCCGCTACTAGAAAATAGGTAACGATAAAGGCGATAATAGAAAAAGCAAAAAAGATCGCGGCATACCAAGCAGTTAAACGCAATGCAAGGGAACGTCTAAATTTACTAGTTATCTTTTAGAACATAACCAAACCCACGAACAGTATGAATTAAATGCGTATCAAACCCTTTATCAACTTTATCTCGCAAGCGGCTGATACGAGACTCAACTACATTTGTTCCCGGATCAAAATTGTAATCCCATACATGTTCCATGATCATTGTTTTAGAAACAACTCGACCCGCATTACGCGCAAGATACTCAAGTAGAGAGAATTCGCGCGGTTGCAGCGTAATTTTTTGTCCTGAACGGAAGACACTATGCTTCAACAAATCGATAGATAAATCACCTACCTTAATACCTGTAGGTTCGGGTGTATTACTTGCTCTTCTAATCAAAGCTTGAATACGAGCCAGTAATTCAGAAAACGCAAACGGCTTGGTTAGATAATCATCACCACCTGCATGTAATCCTTCAACTCTGTCATCAATCGAACGTTTGGCACTGAGAATAATAACAGGCAGCTTGATATGGCGTTGTCGCAATTGTTCAATAATGGACAATCCATCCAGCCCAGGCAGCATAATATCTATCAATGCTGCATCATATGAAGATGTAAGCGCCATCTGTAACCCAGCATTACCGTTACAAGTATGCTCAATAACAAAACCTGCTTCTTTTAATCCCTTACTGATAAAAGTTGCAATCTTAAGATCATCTTCAACTAATAATAAACGCATAGATAGTTTTTAATGCAAATAATTATGGTTTTACTATAAAAGAAAAACTCACATATACCTTTCATATTAAAGAATATTTCATTCAGAGTACTTTGCCATAAAGCATACAGGCGCAAAACCGTCATAATAACCATTCTATTGAAAAGTTTAGCAGCAACGCCAGGCGCCATAAGGGAAGCGCAATGAATGGGGTATCTTGATTTAAAGAGTATTTTATCCATCATTAAATTCAATTCTGGTGTTACATTACCAAATGGTCATATTTCAACAACTATGGATAAAAAGTTGAGAAAAGACAAAATGTTACGTAGTAATTTCGGCTTTATGTTTGTCTGCAATGGTTGGAATGTTTTTTTAAGGTTTCCAGAGTCTGGTATAGATTCTAGCTATGATTCTGGGGTCTGCGAGACCAAACTCATCATGGGTATTTTCGCGGCTAAAATCGTATTCTCCATGAAACAGTATGTGCTTCCATGCCAGTACGTTTCCTTTTTTCAGAGTGAGAAGTGTGTATTGCGCTGTAGTCTGATCATTGGATCCAATCAGTTTATTTGCCATGCAAAGTTCTCTACACATAATTGAAACTGTATTCCTGTGTATAGACGCTGAAGCTTCTTAAGCTTTATTAAAGTTTAACGAGGATATCGTCGTTCATAATTCAAAACCACAATCGTTATTTTCAATGGCTTGTAGCATTAATAGTACTGTAGATAATCAATAAGCACATCTTCTAATACTCTGGAATGTCGGGTTAGAGCATCTATAAACCGGTGACATATTTGACTAAAAAAAATTTGTTTGGTCAGTAAGGCTGACACCGTTGACTCGATGTTGTTTTTTTGGTTGTGATGGAAGCACAGAAAAGAAGCGGGTTATGCTGCAAGTTCATTGCAAGCTGCGATACTTGCATGCGATAAGATCGCAGCCATGGAATGACCTAATGTGTGAATTAATGTTGACCAAAAATTATCAGGGTACAAATTAAGGAGTGGATTTTGATGGGTAAGATAATACATGCTTTTTTGCTATTTGCGATTATGTTCCCGAGTATTGTCTGCGCGCAGATCAAGATTCAGTTGCTGGATCAAGATAATCAACCGGTAAGCCAGGCGGTGATCAGTATCCCTTCAGAAATCGTATCAGATAGCGTTGCGCAAACAGCGATTATGGACCAGGTTAACAAGCAGTTTGTCCCTCATGTTTTACTGGTTAATCAGGGTCAACTTGTCTCATTTCCAAATAGTGATGACATTCGTCATCATGTTTACAGTTTTTCTGAGCCAAAACCGTTTGAGATTAAGCTGTACAGGGGCACACCCATTGCACCGGGTTTATTCGATAAACCTGGGATTGTGATTCTGGGCTGCAATGTGCATGACCGTATGGTGGGCTATATTTATGTGACTGACAATAGCATAGCAAGTGTAACAGACGAGAATGGCATGGCAGTTTTTGAAGTACAGGCGCCAAAAGAAGTGAAGATATGGCATTCGCGACTGTCAGAAAGTGCAGACAAAAGTATTTCTATGCCGCTTGTCAAGCGCAATGATGAAGGCGTATGGCAAATAACAATCAATTTACGTCCGCTGGTTGTTAAGGCACCAAGAAAGTTTAAAGCAAGGTTTAATTAGCGTGGCATTACGGACACTAAATTACAGCATCTTTAAACTGGTTGGCGGGTTGTTATGTATGACGACCTGTGCCATTCTTGTTACCGTTTGGGTGTCGACAACAAATCATGCCAGAACGCAGGTCACTCAAGGCTTAGACATCGGACAACGTATTTTTACTCAGGTATTGGCTAGCCGGGAGAATCAATTGTATAACTCTGCAGACGTATTGACTGCTGATTTTGGTTTCATACAATCTGTTGCCTCACAGGACAAAGCCACAATAGCCAGCGTTTTGCACAATCATGGCGAACGCATTTCTGCTGATTTAATGGCGCTTTTGAAACTTGATGGGGAAGTTATTTCAAGTACATCCGGCGGTCTCAATAGTAGTGAACCTTTTCCCGCCAAAGAGTTAATAAGAGCAGCTATTAATGATGGTGGTGCTATGTCCATTCTAGAGATGGATGAAAAGCTGTACCAGGTTATCTTATTAACTGTGGATGCGCCCATTCCAATTGCAATTGCTGTAGTCGGATTTGAAATTAATCAGGCATTGATTGAAGAATTGACAGCCGTTACAAAATTACATACCACCATTGAATCGCACCATACCAACGGCAAGAAAATGACTATCAGTTCATTGCATGATAGTGAGTTGGATAACGTGTATAAAAGTGTTGCACAAGAGCTAGATATTTTTAGATCACCATTTGAACGTGAAAATAGATTGTTTTCCAAGCGTTTTTTGTTGTCTGAGCTGGCAGACAGACAGGTGTGGATTATTTTATCCGAAGATCTGAATGAGCTGTTTTCCGAATTTAATTTGTTACAGTTAGAAATAACCTTCATTACACTGTTTTCAATTGGACTGGCCTTGTTTATGGGTGCCGTCTTTGCAAGAAATCTGACGCGGCCTTTAACCAACCTTGCAGCAATGGCGCAACGTATCGCATGTGGTGATTACCATAAAGGCATTAATATCCAAGCTAACACTCAAGAAATTAATAATCTGGCAGTTGCCTTTAACGCTATGCAGGATAACGTACGCCACCGCGAGGAAAAAATACAATTTCAAGCCAGCCATGATTTATTGACTCATTTATATAATCGATATCAGATTTCAGAAATTATTCGACAAAAAATATCTGAGAAACAGCCTTTCCAAGCGCTTGGTATGACTATTCTGGGTTTTCGTGAGATTAACGATACATTTGGCTATCATATTGGCGATGGTTGTTTGCAATTGCTAGCCAAACGGTTTATGAAATTAGGTGGTCAAACAGCCCGCCTGGGTAGCGGTGATCTGCTGTGGCTACCCAAGGAGCTTGTAAATGAAGCAGATTTGATAAAGTTTCGCAAACAATTAGAACAACCGCTTGATATAGAAAATACGGTTATAAATGTTCAATTTTCAATTGGTGTGGTGCGTTACCCTGAAGATACTGAAGATACTGAAGATGCACAGGTTCTTTTTCGCCGTGTGAATATTGCCGTTGCCCAAGCGCGACACCAAAAAAGCCTATTTCAGGTCTATTATCAGGGTCTGGAAGAGTGCTATTTATATCACCTTGAAGTGCTAAACGAACTCAAGCAGGCTTTGAAGTCATCTCAATCAGAACTTGCAATGTTTTATCAGCCAAAACTGTGCTTACATACTGGACAGATCAGTAAAGTAGAGGCATTGATTCGTTGGAATAGTAAACGACTAGGCTTTGTTTCGCCTGAGTTGTTTATTCCCATCGCGGAGCAAGCCGGGATTATCAATCAAGTGACTCGCTGGGTAATTGATCGTGTTATTCATGATGTTTGTCAGTGGAAACAAAGCGACATCAACCTGCAAGTCGCAATAAACCTTTCAGTGCACGATGTGGCAAATATTGATTTATTGCCACAAATCATACAAAGACTAGAACAAACTGGATTAGATAAAAACAGTCTTGCTTTCGAAGTTACAGAAAGTGATTTGATGAGGGAGCCAGAAAAAGCTATTGAGCAGCTACAGGCCTTTAGGGTGTGTGGGTTTAATTTAGCGATAGACGATTTTGGGACAGGATATTCCTCACTGGCCTACTTGAAAAGTATGCCGGTATCCGAGCTAAAGATTGATAAGAGCTTTATTTTACAGCTTGATCAACACATTGATGACCAAAATATCGTGCAAACTGTTATATCTCTTGCTCGAACTTTCAATCTTGACGTTGTTGCAGAAGGCGTTGAAAACGAGGCGGCATTAGAATTATTACATGCCTGGGGGTGCGATTGGATTCAAGGTTATTTTATTAGCAAACCGATGGCCAATGACCAAATCCAGCAGTGGTTAGCAGAACATAGCAACACAAATTGTGTCAATTCAAAATAAAGCACGGTTGCAACGGTGCGTCTTTTAGTTATAGTTTATTAGTTTAACTCGTTGAAATAAATAATAAAATTAGTTTTTTTGTATGTTTATTTACGTAATATTCTTTTCTCACTCAGTCAGTGTTTAAGCGCCGTTTCAATGGCGATAAACGAGGTGTATTTGGTACGTCTACACCCCCTGGTCATTATCACGTATTTCACTAGTTCGTGTAGTGCCAACTTGCTACGATGCTTGCAGACATTGTTTGGGTTATCACTGAGTCAACGACGTTTTCATTCCTTTTTCTATTGCCAGCGTGTTGCTACGGTTGGATACATAGTAAAAAGGGGGAAGCTTCAAAATCTAAAATTGAAGTGGGAAGTATAAAAAAATATGCGTAAGCACAAACGACAGTTGAGCAGATGGAGAGTGAGCGCGCTATTGTTTTTGCTAATGATCGGTCAAGTAGTTCTTGCGGGGCAAGGGAAGTTATTGGAAACTGCTGGGCTGACTCAGGTTGAGGGTAGTGGTGGCGGTGGTATTGTTCCGTGGGCAACTATTTCCGGTTATGACAGTCGCGATGAGACTTCAGCATCTATTTTTAATGCACTCGTTTTTCTGGACGACTATCGTTTACACTCCTGGGGAGGAAGCATTGGATTATTTGATCGTGTAGAGATGAGTTTTGCCCGTCAGAACCTAAATTTGTCTTCTTCGGGCGGCGAGATTCGGCAGAATATCTTCGGTCTAAAAACCAGACTTTACGGTGATCTGATATACACTTTTTTGCCCCAGATCAGTGTTGGTGGGCAACACAAAAGACTGATTGACGGTGCAATTGCTTCAGCGGTTGGTGCAAAGAATAGAAGTAGTGGAACAGACTTTTATATTGCGGCGACTAAAGTACATTTGGGTGCTGTGGGTGGTTACAACTTGATTTGGAATTTGGCGGCACGTGCTACAAAAGCCAATCAACTTGGTTTGTTGGGTTACGGGGGTGGGAAAAATAATGATTACCAAGTAATGCTGGAAGGCTCAGTTGGCGTATTACTGTCACGTAACTGGGCAATTGGCTACGAATATAGACAAAAGCCAAACAACCTGGTTGGTGTTAAGGAAGATGATTGGCAGGATTTTTTTGCCACTTATATTCCTAACAAACGCTTTAACCTTACCCTTGCGTGGACGCAACTGGGTGATATTGCCGGCGCCAAGAATCAAAATGGGTTCTATCTTTCAGCAACCGGATATTTATGGTAGCAACTATGAAAAAATTAATTGTTTTAATCGCATTATTATTGTCAGCCTGTGCCAATCAATTTCACACGGAGTCAGTGTACCAAAGCATGGGTGGTTACCAGAAAGTTGAAGAAGTAGTGAATAATTATATTGTGGAAATTGAAAAAGACCACGTTATTTTTGAATATTTCAAGGAATCGGATGTTGAAAGATTCCGCGCCAAACTTACAGAGCATATTTGTTTTCATACCGGTGGTCCATGTGAATATACGGGTGATGATATGGAAAGAGTTCATGACGGCATGAATATGACCGAATCTGATTTTAACCGTAGCGTTGATTTGTTGATTAATGCTATGGATCAGGCTGATATTCCACATCGAACACGAAACAGAGTGCTTGCAATATTTGCTCCGATGCGTAAAGAAATGATTTATCGGCCATAAAACTGACGCAATTGTCATAACTATTGATGTGCTCATGTCGTCACACAAATAATTATTTGCTACAAGGTGAAGATTTATATTGTTTTGCCTGTTAATGTTGTCTTGTTTTGTGCAGATTTATCAAGATATTTCCTGTATATTTAGGCGATTTATCGCTTGATAAATAAGTATATCTTCGGACTTTTTTGGATGATTCCTACGTGCATCAAAGAATGCTGATCACACAGTGGTGATTAAGACTAAGTATGTTTTGCCGCGCAATTTCTCCCTTTCATATTTCAAAGAGGACGAATAGATTCATGTTTTCTCTAAAATATACGGTGAAAATGGGGTTTCTTGCTCTCTTTATATTTTTCTTCTTTTTAGTAAGTCAGGTACAGGCAAATCCTCGATATGCATCTGTTGTCATTGATGCAGACACGGGGGAAGTGTTGCATGAGTCCCGCGCTGATGCCAGTCGTTATCCAGCCTCTCTGACCAAGATGATGACACTCTACCTGCTGTTTGAGGCAATGCGGCAGGGCGAGAAGACTTTAGATAGTAAAATGAAGGTGTCAGCTCTTGCAGCATCTATGCCACAAACAAACATTGGTCTACGAACAAATGACACTATTAGTGTTCGTCAAGCAATTCCTGCACTCATCGTACGTTCTGCCAATGATGTGGCTGTGGTTGTGGCTGAGGCATTAGGCGGCACTGAAATCAAATTTGGTCGTATGATGACAGATAAAGCGCGTAATCTGGGGATGCGTTCGACCACTTTCCTCAATGCTTCCGGGCTGCCTGATAGTAAACAGAAAACCACGGCAAGAGATATGGTGATCTTGTCTGCTCGGTTGCAGAAGGATTTTCCCCAGTATTACCATTATTTTTCAACGCAGTCTTTTAAATACAAAGGCGTTACCTATAATAGCCACAATCGTATGGTGCGTAACACCAAGGGTGTAGATGGCATGAAAACTGGCTATATCCGAGCTTCTGGATTTAATGTGGCGACTTCGGCTAAGCGTGGTAATCGTCGGCTGATTGCGGTGGTGATGGGTGGAAGAGCCGCTGCTACGCGTGATCGTCATATGACGCATCTATTAGATCGCACCTTCGCCAGTATGGCGACGAATAGGCGCCACATTCAGGTGTCATCTGTAATTGACTTAAGGGTTGGCAGGACGGCGCCTATACCTCGATCCAAGCCCGGGACTAGTCGTCATGAGATAAAGCCGGAATTTAAACCAAATGCTAAGCTTGATTCCATGCCCGAATCAGCGCTTTTGTTAGAAGAAGCAACTATTTCACCTGTAATTAGCCAAGCGACTGAATTAGAAGCGCATAATAAAACGCAGAAAGTTGCTATGATGGACAGTAGTAGTTGGGCGGTACAAATTGGCACTTTTTTAGCTTATGATAGTGCTCAGACTCAATCTCTTGTGGCCTCTTATTTGATCGAAGCGGGCGACATAGTCATAACCGAAGTGGAAACCAATAATCGCAAACTTTATCGAGCTCGATTGGAGGGGTTGCATGAAGGACAGGCACGAGCGGCCTGTCAAGATTTAGTTCTGCAGGGAATGGAGTGCCTCGTGGTGCGATAACTGGTTTGATGTTTTGTAGACAAATTTGCTGGAGCAAATAATGGGTATTTTAAAGAGATATTTTCTTTTTGTAGCACTCATTTCATTGTTTGTTGCCCCTGTATCTGGGTGTTCAGTATTTATGGCCGCAAAGCAACCGACCGCAAAAAATATTGAATTATTTAAAATAGGAACGCCAAGGGATGAATTGATAGCGGAATTTGGTGCGCCATATATTAGTGAAGAGAACAATGGTAAGCAGGTTGAAATGTTTTTGTTTGTTCAGGGGTATAGCAAAGCGGTAAAGACTGGTCGCGTCATCTTTCACAGTGTGGCTGATGTCATGACACTTGGATTATGGGAAATAGTTGGTATTCCCACAGAAATGGTTTTTAACGGAAATGAAATGGCATTTCATGTCAGTTATGATGCAAACGACCATGTTGATGAAGTGAATATTTTAAGGAAGAAATGAATGGGTTTTCTTAATCTGAGAAAACACCCTTTATAATATGCACAAAAGCCGCGTCTTGTGACCAGTCTTTATGAAGCATACATAAGTTAAGTGCCAAAAAAATTACAGCTGTGGCAGAAGCAGCTTACGTTTGCCAAATTACTGCAGCGTGAGTGACAGGAAAACTAATTGAGTAGATATTGCCACTAATACTAATGAATATTTGAGAAAAGGAGATTTTATATGCGAGCTAAGCGAGATAAGAAAGAAAAAGCCGTGATGGGTTCTCTAGCAGCCGCTATCGTTTTATATTTAGGCTACTTAATAACTGGAGAAGGATCAATACTAGCGTTCATACTAGTAAGCTTGCTGGTTAGCTTTGTTTGCGCCATGATGTTGTTGACTGATAAGTAGGGATTTGATTGTGGCGTCTCGAGGTAGGGCGTCTGAGACGCTGTTTAAATTCTAGCGTGGCAAGGCGCAGCTAAGCAGATTATTTAGAATTTACATTAATAAACTCGGCGCAATGCGCTTTGATTATTACACTCCACCTTGCAGATATTAAATTCCAACAGAGATTAAACATGGATGTATTCAAATCTAAAGTCGATAAATGGTTATTAATTTGTTTAATTCTATCGGTCATTGCATGCTTGCTAGGTACATCCGTGATGCTGGAGGAAGGTGGAACACTCTACACGTCTATTGCAGCTATAACAATAATTGCTGGTGCAGGTTTTCCGCTATGGATATTTGTCTCGACCAAGTACATCGTGAGAAATGGAAACCTCAAGATAATAAGCGGTCCATTTTCATGGGCCATCCCAATTGAATCGATAAAATCAGTGGAGGAAACGCAAAGTACCATAACGGGACCTGCATTGTCGTTTGACCGCCTGGAAATAATATACGGCGAAGACAAAGCGATTATTGTTTCACCTGCTGACGAGACACAATTCATGCAGAAATTGGAACAAGAGGGATTGGCACGTGATGTCATGAGTGCCAATAAAAAAGCTGTGGAAAAAATGTCGAAGAAAACGAAAAAACAATTAAAAAAAACAAAAAAGTTGTCAAGCTTGAGTTAGCCTTTTACTCTATTATTGAGCCGGTTAAATTTCCATTTACAGCCCTACAAAATAGCTGGCCTCCAATTAGTGTGCTAATACCTTTAAAGCCTATGTTGGGCCAGCCTATGCTGGCCCAACATTATGGGCTGCTACACGACAATAGATGTAGAGAATCTCACTCTTTATTTCATATCAAGTTTTAACTTGGATCATTATTTCTCACCAAATTTCCCCCGGATTGTCCTGGTGAGCCCTCCGTGATGTGAATGGCTGTTAACGGCTTGCGGTAATCTGTTTCTATCTTAGCAACCTGGTAATCTATTCGCGGGTTTTCTACTGCATGGTCAGGCAATGCAATAACTGCGGCCAAAGTGAACGTGATTGTATAGATAATAGTAATTGCATAAACTATAATTAACTGAGGTGAATTTATTAACTCTTTGATTTTCATATTATCTTACTCCTTGTAAAGTATTTAGTGATTATTTATGCAAGATCTAAAGGTTACGCATCTGACTCTTATAAATAACCGCATTAATGATACGTTCTCTCAGGTTGACAATGAAATGCTTGCCACGTCAACCAATAGTGCATCAATATATGTGACCAAGAACGATAAAAAATAAGGCCAAGTATAAATTAATCGTTTTATTACAACAATAACCATTGTTATTTTATGGATTAAATTCAAGCGCCTAACCTTGAGACAGATAATAATGGAGGAATTCTTCAAAGATAAGTAGTAAAAAATGATACATTTTGTATCTAAATATGAAACAATGGTGTTATGCAAGATCTTAATCTTTTCGTTATTTTTGCCCGGGTCGTAGAAGCAGGTAGTTTTTCAGAAGCGGCGCGACGCATGGATACCTCTCGTTCAGCGGTCAGTAAAGCTGTTGCCAAGCTTGAGAAGGACTTTAATACACGGCTGTTTCTACGGAGTACTCGATACCTTAGCTTGACTGAGACGGGTGTCGCTCTTTCAGAGTATGCGACACGTATTTTGGAAGAAGCTAAACATGCCGAACGAGTAATACATAGTCTTGATGCTGAACCGCAAGGGACGCTGAAAGTAAGTGTGCCGAGTTCTTTTGGAACCCGCCATGTCGTCCCAGCTATACCTTGTTTTCTTGCCCGTTACCCTAAAATTAAAATTGATTTGATAACTACTGACCATCCAGGAGATTTGATCGAGGAAGGATATGATGTGCAAATTCGCGTTACAAATGAACCTGATCTTAATTTAGTAGCACGTAAGATTGCACCTGTACGTCGCATATTGTGTGCAACCCCTCTGTACTTCCAACAATGGGGTGTGCCACAAACACCAGAGGATCTAGTAAATCATAACTGTCTCGACTGCGGACTTTCAGATGAACAAGGTTACTGGCGCTTCACTGGACCGGAGAACAAGATCAAGGTTCCAGTATCTGGAAGCTTACGTATTAATGATAATGATGCGCTTGCTCAGGCAGCGCTATATGGATTAGGAATCGCTTTATTACCAACTTATACTATTGGTATGGAATTGCAAAAAGGACTGCTCCAAACGGTGTTGCAAGAATACCTATCAGTAGAGCGTCATATTTATGCCTGCTATCTTCCAAGTAGGCATTTGCCTGTAAAGATACGCATTTTTATTGATTTTCTATCAGAGCACGTTGGAAATATGCCTTACTGGGATCAATCCCTAAAATAGATCCATTTTCAACCAAAATCGAACTGCCGACTGAGGAGTTACTCACTACCAGAATCTATCATCAACTCATGGACGACTGTATTGAGAGTTGAAATATTGCACATAATACCCCAAAAAAATTTGCATTATCTTGCCAATTCCACCTTTCAAGACTTATCAGATAAGACTTTATCATCAACAACCGAGTCTTAACTCTAGGAGTGATTATTATGAGTCTAAATAAATCTTTTTCAATTGTATCGGCTGGTACTCTAGCGGTAATTTTTAGTTTGGGAATTGTCGTATCGGCAGCGAGGCCCTCTGCCGCCGAAAAACAAGGAGCAGCAGGAAGTCTGGACACAGTTCACCTATTATCTTAGTAATCAACCACCAGTTAACGCTGGCGGGTTAGAGGCAATGACCCAAGTCGAAATGCGGATCCCAGGTCCCGTCTAATCTTCTGTTCTAGTATTATTACCACCGCTAAGCCCAAAATGATGATCCAAATAATTTTGAATCATTTCTTCTGTCAGCTCCCCTGACGTTACACAGAAGTATCCACGGGACCAAAATAGTACTCCAAGTAGTGCCTTTTTAAGTCTGGAAAACCTTCAAACAATTTAGCCGAACTTCCTTCTTTAATGTGAGCCATCATTTCGCTCGACGCCATATTGAAAGGTGTGAATACGATCCTGTCAGACACTAATTAGGCAAAACATGATTCAATCGTATTGAATTTTGTCAAAAAGTTGCTGAATTCGTAACCCTATTTTTTCACCCAATGATTTCTTACTCACATATTTGATTTCATAAATATCGGCATCTTTGCTTCTTTCCAGCAAGTAGTCATCACTGGTCTTCAGCTCGTCGACCAGCTTCTTTTCCAAGGCACGTGTACCAGGCCAGCTTTCACCGGTAGAAATCTTAACGATGTCGACATTGGGCCGGTGCTGAACAATAAAATCTTTAAATAATACGTGAATATCCTCTATTTCTTCACGAAACTTAGCCTTCGCTTCATCGGTATTTTCACCGAACATGGTCACGGTTCTTTTAAATTCACCCGCCGTAAACTGATCGTACTCAATGTCATGCTTTTTCAATACTTTATTAAAGTTAGGTACCTGTGCAATTACGCCAATGGAACCTATGATAGAAAACGGCGCTGCCAAAATACGATTACCGACACATGCCATCATATAACCACCACTGGCAGCTACTTTATCGACCGAAACCGTGAGCGGAATGTTTTTCTCCCGAACACGCATAAGTTGGGATGCACCCAGCCCGTAACCATGAACCACGCCACCACCACTCTCCAGTCGTACAAACACCTCATCATTTTCGGTGGCCACCGTCAAAATAGCGGTAATTTCCTCTCTTAGTGAAGATACGGCTGAAGCACGAATATCACCGTGGAAATTCAAAACATAGATGCGCTTTTTATGGATACCATCCTTTATACTTTTAACAATTTCTTTTAGTTTTTTCTTTTCATCTTTGAGATAATTTTTCAATCCCTCTTTATGCATCATGCTGGCATTCATCGCCATCGCCATACCATCATATTTCTCATTTAATTTTCTGATTTCAATAGAGTCTTTTTTGTGGGCCTCTTTTCTGCTGGCCAGAAACACAGAAAACAGCATAACCGCTGAAATAGCAACGACAATTGTCACTGTTTTCGCCAAAAACAGTCCGTAGTTAAGAAAAAAATCTGTCACTTTTTGAACACCGCCCTATACAAAAAAATAATTTACTTCACCATCCGTTAACAGTCAAAAGTCGATAGAGACTAATCTTCTACTAAAAAGTCAATATGTTACCAGCGCATTCAAGTCTGATCACAGGGTATGGTGTGAACGCCCATTCCATTACCTAACCATGCAGACTGAAACTGTATACGCTGACGCAACCCTAACACAACTATGGCTTCGCATGAACATCTAGTTTTTACGGTGTAAGACGATGCCCCATAGCATTCATAATTGCAGAGAGAGTTCCAAGGACATATCACTTGCAGGAGTGGCAGGGTCACGACGTGTAGTAGTCACGGTGGCAGGGTCTAGTAAGTAGAGCTATTTGTCTAGACCCCGAAGGTGTTAACCGCCAAATAACTACATGGTTTGCCGTATATTTTAATTGGTAATAATATACAGATGGCAAATGTCAATGGGTTCGCTACTATCGCAATTAAAAAAGATTTTTATATCGAATATTTACATCTTGTAAATTAATTTCGTTTAGAAAAGTAGAATAGGCAAGATAAGAAAGTAAATATCTTAAGTCATTTGCCCACGGAGGAATAAATCGAGGCTCAGTAATCAGATTTTCATTGAGCAATAATTTCATTGCTTCTAAATCTCCGAGATCAATCTTTCCTACAAATAAAAGACGAATAAAGGCTGCATCCCCTGCACGC
>JAJFJH010000073.1 GCA_021774155.1 Nitrosomonas sp. | reverse complement strand
TCATGGCATCTCCTGGAGGTTGGATCTGTTTGGCGATGGAAAAAATCACCAAATGCCATGAATGTTGCTCTCTTCAAACACCTAATCCCTTGATTTCAAATATTATTTCGTGGGGAGTCGTCAGGCTCTGACCCCTTTAATTATTATGCTGCTAAATTGTCGCTCAACATCAACCACACATCGATTGCATGCTTCACCGCCCCATCGACAGGCTGTATCTCCTGTATCAACGTAGTTTTGGGCGTGTGCGCCTCGCGTCCCAACCGAGCCGATCGCGAATATAATGGCTATCATTATCGCAGTGCGCATTTAAACCCCTCCTTCATCATGCTGTTGGAAGTTGGTATTGTGTCCCTCTATTCCGAACAGTCAAACCGTTCCGCGATGCTGTCAGTCTTTAGATCAAACCAAAATGCTTTTTTGTCATGTCTTGCAGCTATGAAGACTGTCATTGGCCAGGCAAATAGCGTCAGCATCGTTAACCCCATGCGCCTCAAAGCCTTCTTGCGTGTCCATTCCTGGTCATTGTTGACTATCTGATAGCCCATCAAATAATGGCCAATAGTTGGGCGAACACTGACAAGTGACCAATAGTAATAATAGAAGATCAAGCCGAATATGAACAACACACTACTACCGCCAACGAGACTATCTGTTGCTCTTGAAAACTCACGGGAAAAGCTCCATTGGAATTCTCCGGTTTGCATCGCCTCAACCAGTAAGATCGGCAAAACTGACAAATTTGTCAGTGTAAACACAATGACGAACGAGTTCACATAAATCGTGCCAAGCCTGCGCCACACACCAACCGGTTTTATCGGATTGGGGCATATTTCTTTTCGCGGCATGAAGAACATCAAAAGACCAAAAGCAAGCCCATATAATATACCAACTAGAGAGCTTTGGGCCCAAGCCGTATACTGACCGTCCGAATATGTTACCTGGAAACCTGCGCCCTCGGGCATCAGAAACCATGAAAATGATAACGCCCCCAACATAGTAAGAAACATTGGCAACCGCTTCATACTCCCCGCCCCCTCAAATATAAACTGAAATTAAACTCAAATACGCTTCTGTCCATTATATCTACACCTCAACAAGGTCACTACAGCAACCTAAGTGCAATTCGACATCTCCACACAGCCTATAAATTAAAGGGCTCTGACCCCTTTAATTGTCAAAACGCCATTCGAAGTCCTAAACAAGGCAACAAACGGTGCACTTGCTAATGGAATCTAGCAGTTAAGTGATCAATCTATATTAGCTAAATCTCACCAACAACACACCTCAAGGTTGACAGGTGCCTCACTCACACATAGTATTTTAGCGATCCGTTTGATACGTCTATGGGTGGTGGGGGCGAATTCAATGAAGAAAACACTTATCCTGAGCACGACTCTTTTGATGGTTGTAGCAGTGGTAACTGATTCCGGAGAGGCATCAGTCATACAAGCAAGCGCAGTTATCAATCTGTGTGATCCGTCAGATTTCACTGCTCGAACCAAAAAATCCCTATTGCCGAACACTGCCGTTTCAACCACAGCCACTTGTGGTTCTGATTTTGCTCTAGCGCGGGCAAATACAGACCTTAGTGTTGGCGTCATTTCGCGATCTGTCAATTTTGGACTTAGTTCATTTGCGGGTGGTATTGCGAAGTCAGACACAGGGTTTATCGTGCGAGGAAACCCAGGCAGCATTGACCTGCCCCTCACATTCAACTTTGGTTTTGATGGTCTGGTTTCCGTAAAAACTGAACCTGGAAACCCTGCTAGCGTTGCCCTCGCCAGCGTTGACTACAGCGTGAACACAACTCAAATTAGGGGATCAATATTTCTCTCTTCGCAGGGCGGACTACCGGTCGGCATTAATCGAGTACGCCTAGACGGTGCTGCTCCGAATGCTGTCATTAAAGCCAGATTGACACCTAAACTCACAATTGATGTTGATGGTAGCAAGCTTGAGGGTGTGTTGACGCCCACAACACTCTCATTCTTAGGCCTAACAAACATAAACCCGATGCTTTCGGTTGATCTGGGTGAAATCGAAACACAATCCGCACTGCTAGCTGGATCCATCGCGACTGCTGTCAATACTTTGGGCATTCCAGCTCTTAATTTAGCCGGTAAAGTTGTTAGTATTGTGCCGGGGGCAAAGGTCGATATCGGATTTGATATTGAGTACTTTGTTGACACCCAGATACAACATCAATTGAACGTTCAACAAGCAGGAATCATCGATATACTTTTGCAGTCTCATGCCACCACAAGCACTGCTAATGCAACCGCATCCATAGGCTTTGGAAATTCTTTTTTGTTAAAATCCATAACTCTTCCTTCGGATTTCAAACTTATCGACCACAAAAACCTTAGTGTGGAATTCGACTCCGGACTAACTATGGGAGTAACAATTGTGGAAACATCGGCGGTAAATTCTCTCCCCGAGCCTGGAAGTTTCTCAATCATGCTTCTGTCTCTTGCGGGATTGGGGCTTGTTGTAAAACGCCGTTCGAAGCCCTAAACAACCTACAAATGGTGCACATGCTGGTGGAATCTAGGAGACCCATATAGTTGCACAGTGTTGCACTTGTATATGGAGTCTAAGCTGACCCCTTTTTTGCAGATGATAGATGACATAGCGCTCATGCGCGCTAAGATGTCGATAGGACATGATGGCTCCTTCTGGATCAGCTAACGTTCGCAAAAACCTCAGCTTACCAAAGCGTCACCATGTCCTACCAATACAACCACGGTGCACCTCTAAATGGAATCTACCGTTCACTCTTCAACTAAACGACTATGACCCCTTTTTTGTCACTCTATTTCATTTGCTACGTACTGACAAGTAGTGCTTCCTTTGAGTTGTTCTTTCGGTATAGAGACAATCAACAATTCTTTGCGCTCTCGGAGTGGTTTCTCATTGGTCATGTAGCTACTAGTGACACTCGATGCGACAGATGCCTCGGACAAAGTATCTGTACCTGCAGGAGACAGATTTGAAGAATAATACATGGAGTCTTGCTCGCTCAGATATCTCGCCTCTTCCGATGGTTCCGTCTCATCCATAAAGTCGAAGGAATAATCTCCCTCCTTCTCTGAGAAGTAGACATGACCTTCACTAAATTTTGTTTTCACGTTACACAAGCCATCGACATCACCAGCATCGCCTTCAGGTTCCACCTTTGATACAGAATCATTGAGGGCATTTATTAAGTCAGCTTTATCTAGGTTTTCTTTGTCGATGCAGTAAGCTGAAGCACGCAGGTCTATACCATCACCGCCGCCAGATCTGACAGTTCTTGTAGTAATAACAAGACGTGTAAATTTCCATTTTACGGTCAGGTCACCAGTGGCACTATTCGCCAAAATGGAATGCAATCTAAGGCCGCTGGATTCTTCAGTAATTCCCGGAGCGATAATAACAACTCCGTTTTTGCGAAAGTTAATATCTGGCGGTTTCCGAGGCCAGCCCGCCCTTTTGACAAGGGATTGATATTTGCTGGGTCTAGTAGCAACACCGCAATTCACAATCTCGGCATCGCGCACTACCACGGGGCGGACAAGTGTTGTGGCGGGTATGTCGTCCGCAGAATGCGCACTTTTCGGCGCTGCAAAAGTCGCAATAACGAGTACCTGGGCCAAGAATGAATGTGCTGATCTAAGTGGTATTTCTGGCATAAGAAAACTGCCTATTGCTTCCCGACTTCTTCAATTGAGGTGGTTGAGCCGGCTGGCAATTTTAAATACGCCTTGCCTGATATTTCCTGATTTACGACAATTAATAGTACGATTCCACCAGTCGCCAGGATTAATCCTGGTGATGATGATTTCAAATCCATTGCGAAGCCGGATCCTGTTTTTAACGATAACTCATATTGCGCATCAATCGCACGAAACAACATTAGTGCGCCGAGTAGAACCAGCGTAAATGAAAAGAAAATGGATGTGCTACGAACTATCGTTGCGTCAAGCGATTTGCTAATTGTAAATAAAACCACCATGTCTGGACCTGAAGGGTTTGTAAACTCCAATTCAATGATGTCGTCATAATTCTTGATTTGGTTTGCAATTAGTATGCTTTCGGTGATCAGCCCAAATATGAGAATTGAGGAAATCAGCAAAATTAAAAACAATTCAAGTCGGTTCGATTTTTTCATAATGTCTATCTAAATCTAAAAACGGACTTAGTTCGCCGCTATACTTTGATATTCCTGCAATTCACAACTAAAAATCTTCACAGTAGCATAATAAACTCTCCGCACATTCCAGACTTCAGTCTGAAACCGCAATTGAGGAGAAAAGGAGTCAGAGCCTGAGGGATCCCC
>JAJFJH010000072.1 GCA_021774155.1 Nitrosomonas sp. | reverse complement strand
ATCCAAATCAGGTGGGCCAGAATCACCTTTATTTTTTCCCCATTGAGGATCATTTAGTCCCATAATAGTTCCCGTTCTGTTCGTTTATAAATAAGCTGTAACACAGCCACTCATTACTTTTTTGTATGTAGATTCCTTGCTAAACTCATTAGGATCTTTTATTTTTACCTCAGCCAGCGCATGTCTTACATACGCCAACCCTTCTCCAGTCTTAGCACTTAAACGAATTCGCGATATTCTACCATACTCGTTACGTTCATAGCCCTCCGTACTTGCCAACAAATTACTTAAATCAATTTTATTAAAAACCACAATCTGTGGGATGGTATCTGCACCAATCTCTTGCAACAACTTATTCACTTCTTTAATTTGTTCATCTCGGTTTGGATTATTAGCATCAACCACATGCAATAAAATGTCTGCTTGAACAGTTTCCTCTAGTGTTGCGCGAAACGCAGCAACCAATGTATGTGGCAAATCACGAATAAATCCTACCGTGTCTGATATCACAACATCACCTTGTTCTGGAATATATAGCTTACGCGTTGTGGTATCTAAGGTTGCAAACAATTGATCAGCTGCATAGGCATCCGCACGGGTTAATTTATTAAACAACGTTGACTTACCTGCATTGGTATAGCCAACAATTGAAACAGACATAACATTTGCGCGCTGTCTTGAACGTCGTTGCACTTTACGCTGACGCTGAAGTGCCGCAAGTTTCTCCTTGAGCAACTTCACTCGCTTACCGATTAACCGACGATCCGTTTCCAACTGCGTTTCACCAGGGCCGCGCAAACCAATACCACCTTTTTGGCGTTCTAAGTGAGTCCAACCACGAACCAGACGTGTTGCAAGATGTTCAAGCTGAGCCAATTCTACTTGTAATTTACCCTCATGACTCTTTGCCCTTTGTGCAAAAATGTCAAGTATCAAACTGGTCCGATCAACGACCTGGCACTGAAAACGTAGCGATAAATTTCGTTGCTGTCCCGGCGAAAGGTCATGATTAAAAACAACCAGTGAAGCTCCTGTCTGTTCAAGCATTAATGCAATTTCATCTACTTTCCCACTACCAACAAATGTTTTAGGGTTAGGACGATAACATTTACCTTCTACAACACCTAAAATAACCAGCTTGTCACTGACAACCAGCTGCTTTAACTCCTCCAAGCGTTCTTCATGCATCCCCGTATTAAAATCAAGGCTTACTAATACTGCTGCATTGGCTTTATTGGTAATAGATGAAGTTGGTTGATCAAGCATCGCGCTTTTCAGTAGTTTCAACAGGAACGGTAATGGCTCGCGCAGGTACGACAGTTGAAATTGCGTGCTTATATACCATCTGAGTTACTGAGTTCTTTAACAAAACCACATATTGATCGAATGATTCTATATGACCTTGTAACTTGATGCCATTAACCAAGTAGATTGATACTTGCACATGTTCTTTACGAAGCACATTAAGGAATGGGTCTTGCAATAACTGCCCTTTAGTACCCATAGGTGACTCCCTATTCTAATTATTAGAAATTTGACTCTACTTTATTTTTAGTTCTAAATCCACATCAACATGCTGGAAATAAAAAATAATTGGATCTTCAACTCCAAACAGACTAAAGATACTTAATATGCAATGCATTACAGGCGTTTATCTTATCAAAAAAACTCCACTGCCCTCCATCTAAATAACACCAGTAATAAGATAACTTGAAGAATGGTGACTGACAACACTTACTTCTGTTAAGAAGAAAATGTTGTCAGGAGAACATAAACTTATCTTGACTTCAAATCTTAATTAAACGGCTGAGGTCTTGGTGTGCCATTTGTAGAAGGTGGAAGAATTGGCATTTTGAAATCAGGTTGATCACCTGTCAATGTTTTCAAAAATGCAACTATACTATCAATTTCTTTCTTATTGAAATCGCGATCCAGCTGGACCTTACCCATGATATCAACAGCTTCTTCTAATGTCCAAACCGCGCCATCATGGAAATAAGGATAGGTTAATTCAATATTACGTAAAGTTGGCACTTTAAATACATGCAAGTCAGAATCTTTACCCGTCACACCTTTTCTACCTTCAGCGGTGCTGTCGGTTTTATATGTCCGATGAACACCGAATTTCTGATAGAGTGCGCCGCCAACAGCCGGCCCATTATGGCAGCCTGCACAACCCGCACTCTTGAATAATTTATAGCCCTCTACTTCGCTACTATCTAACGCTCTTTTATCGCCCTCTAACCATTTATCAAAACGGGAGCCTGGCGTTACTAATGTTTCTTCAAAAGCAGCAATAGCTGTCGTTACTCTATTGATATTAACCACATCAGAACCAAAAGCTTTCTCGAAATGTACACGGTATTGAGGAATCGAACCTAAAATTTCAACAGCCAATTCATGGTTAGAAGCCATTTCACCGGGGTTAGCGATAGGGCCGCCGGCTTGCGCTTTTAAGTCTTCAGCACGACCATCCCAGAATTGGGCTAAGTTCATGCCTGCATTTAACACAGTGGGTGCATTAATTGGGCCTTGCTGCCATGCATGACCAATTGACGTTGGAATGTTATCTGTACCACCCATACTTAAGTTGTGGCATGAGTTACAAGATATAAAACCTGACTTGGATAAGCGTGGATCAAAAAACAACATCTTACCTAACTCAACCACATCTGCACTTTTTGGTGTTACTGCTTTAATTGGCTGAATAGGTTCGTTAGCTAACGCATTCATCGAAGTGACAACTACGCCAATCGATAATAGCGACACGACCAGTTTACGTATCATCATCGGAGTCTCCCTTAAAGTACGGCTGAAGTGGCGCAGCCGGTCACGCCTAATGAGAACCCTCTGCGGGGAATTTACAAAAAATACAAATAAGTTTTAAAAAAATCTAGAGGATTATTTACTTTGTTTAGCTGCAACCATCGCCGCCTTATTAATTCTATTATTATTCACCACACCATCATCACCATGCCGATTACCATTGCCATTCTGCAGCAGCCGAGAAAGCTCCGTTAATGCCTGCTGGTAGACATTTCGCTTAAATTCAACAACGCTCTCCAACTCTATCCAATACTTATTCCATCGCCAAGCATCAAATTCAGGATGCGTACTCGTCCGCAGCGATACATCACTGTCACGTCCAATTAAACGCAAAAGATACCAAATCTGCTTTTGCCCTTTATAATTTCCGCGCCAGTCACGTCTTATCCAACGATCAGGCACTTCATAACGCAACCAATCACGAGTGCGTCCAACGATCTCAACATGATTTGGGTGTAGCCCAACTTCTTCCGTCAATTCACGGTACATCGCTTGCTCAGGGCTTTCACCCGACTTAATACCCCCCTGGGGAAATTGCCAAGAGTTCTGTTTAATACGCTTACCCCAGAAGACCTCATCCTTGGAATTCAAGAGGATAATACCAACATTGGGACGATAGCCGTTACGGTCAATCATGTAAGTTACCCGTTAGACCCATTAAATAGTATGGATTTTTTCATACTTTGCTTCAGAATGAAAGGCTTCATAAAACAAAGTCTCCATACAATACTTCTTATTCATTTTCCAAACGACGGATAAATGACACAAATAGTAGCCAGACTTAACCACACTTCATATAGCCTTTCAAGGTAAAATTGCCTTCTATTCTACTGAACATCTTCATATTGGATTTTTTTATGCGCGTTTCGCAATTCTTCATTTCTACACTTAAAGAAGCCCCAACTGAGGCGGAATTAGTCAGTCACAAACTCATGGTGCGGGCAGGGCTTATTAAGCGCCTGGGTAGCGGACTTTATACTTGGATGCCATTGGGCTTAAGAGTCCTACGTAAAGTTGAAAATATTGTCCGCGAGGAAATGAATAAAAGCGGCGGTATCGAACTGTTAATGCCGGCCATACAACCGGCAGAACTTTGGCAAGAAACGGGAAGATGGGATGTATTTGGCCCACAAATGCTCAAAATACAAGATCGGCATGAGCATGCATTCTGCTTTGGCCCCACTCACGAGGAAGTGATTACGGATGTCGCACGACGCGAAATCAAAAGCTATCGTCAGTTACCCTTAAATTTTTACCAAATTCAAACGAAGTTTCGTGACGAAATTCGCCCTCGCTTTGGTGTCATGCGCGCACGCGAATTCATAATGAAGGATGCCTATTCATTCCACGCCAATGAGGACAGCTTGACAGAAACTTATCAAATCATGTACGACACCTACAATCAAATTTTTACTCGCCTCGGGCTTAAATTCCGCGCAGTCACAGCTGATACCGGTGCCATTGGTGGTAGTGGCTCACATGAATTTCATGTATTGGCTGATTCTGGTGAAGATGCTATCGCCTACTGTCCTAACTCTGATTATGCCGCCAACATAGAGCTTGCTGATTCTGCACCAACTCAAACTAAGCCTGCCGCACCAACTGGCGACATGATTAAAATTGCAACGCCAGACCAAAAAACTTGCCAAGCAGTCGCTGATTTTTTAAAAATTCCATTAAAGAAAACGGTCAAAACGCTGGCTATAACTGCCGACGATAAATTATATTTATTACTATTACGTGGCGACCATCAACTCAATGAATTAAAAGTCAAAAAAATACCGGGATTAACTAATTTTGAATTGGCTAGCGAAGTCGCTATCCTTAAAGCAACCGGCTCACGCCCTGGCTTCATAGGTCCTGTTGGCGTAGAAGCTGTGGTTATTGCTGATCATGCGGTAATGGAAATGAATGACTTTGTCTGTGGTGCTAACGAAGAAGGCTTTCACCTCACACAAGTTAATTTTGATCGGGATCTAAAAACACCAGATCAGATTCTTGATATTCGCAATATTGTATCTGGAGACGCTTCACCCGATGGCAAAGGAACGCTTGAAATCTGTCGAGGCATCGAAGTCGGACATATTTTCAAGTTACGTACTAAATATGCAGAAAATATGAAAGCCAGTTATCTCGATGAATCAGGCAAAACTCAAGTGATGGAGATGGGATGTTATGGCATTGGTATATCACGCATTGTCGCAGCAGCTATTGAGCAAAATAACGATGGTAATGGCATTATTTTCCCAACTGCAATTGCACCGTTTCAACTGGTTATTGTGCCGATTGGCCTGAAAAAAAATGAGCAAGTTAAAGCTGAGGTAGAACGATTATACGAAGCATTTATTGATGCCAATATTGAAGTGCTGCTGGATGACCGAAACGAACGTCCTGGCGTAATGTTTGCTGATATGGAATTAATCGGTATTCCACACCGGATCGTTATTGGAGAACGTGGAATAAAAGAAAACAAGGTTGAATATCAAGGGCGACGTGACAAACAATCAACAGCCATTCCTTTGAACGAAATTGTTTCATTTATCACTTCAAAACTATGCGCAAACTAACTGGCATTTTATGCCTATTTTTTTATTCCACAATCATACTAGCAGATCAACGCTATGATGTGCTGACTGCCAGCACAGCAACGGTCGCTCAACCAACAGTTAGTGACTGGGCAGTTCCACATCAGCAATTCCTAGTAACATTTAATGACGCTACTTGGCTTAACGCGATGAGCGAGCGATTAAAAAAGAGAATACCAAACCAACAAGAGCGAAATGATTTTTTGAGCACGGTCTACTATGAAGCCACCCGTGCAGGACTTGACCCTCAATTAGTATTAAGTGTGATTCAAGTTGAAAGCAATTTTAGAAAGTACGCCATTTCAAGCGCTGGCGCACGTGGCTATATGCAGGTCATGCCATTCTGGGTAAACACCATTGGCACTGAAGAACACAACTTGTTCCATTTGCGCGTTAATTTACGCTATGGCTGCACTATTTTACGGCATTACCTTGATATTGAAAAAGGCAATTACTTTCGCGCATTAGGACGATATAATGGCAGTCTTGGCAAAGCCACTTATCCACAGCGCGTATTTGATGTGTGGAACAAAACTTGGACGTATGATTTATAATAAAACTTCTATCAAACACACTGACAATCCTTGATTTATGGATGATTATTCTTCATAACACTTGTCGGTTTATGGCGCATAAACTCCTCAATTTCTTCTCGCGTAATTATTCCAATCTGACGTGCCGCTGGCCGGCCATGCGGATCAAACAAATAAGTACTAGGCAGCATTGACAGTTCTTCAATTTGCAAGGCAATACTACGGCTACCCAATACGGTTGGATAAGAAATAGACATTGCATCAACATAGGCCATAACGTCTTTAGGGTCGGCAAAATCCATCGCGATACCAATCACCATGACATCATCCCGACTTTCATACAAGGCAATCAAATCAGGGATTTCTTCTAAACACGGCGGACACCAGGTTGCCCAAAAATTGATTAATACCCACTTGCCCTTGTAATCAACCAAGGTATGTATCTTCCCTGTTGAATCTTGAAACTTAAAAGCCTTTGCTTGCAAGCTAACAAGCGACAACGACATCAAACAAAGGAGCAAAACCAAAGAACGTTTAATCATATTATTGATCATCTAAACTTGTGGATGTGCACGTTCAAGCTTATTATGTAATTTATTAATAGCACTTAAGTAAGCTTTAGCTGATGCCACCACAATATCAGTATCTGCGCCGTGACCATTAACAATCCGGCCTGATTTTTGTATGCGCACGGTAACTTCACCCTGCGAGTCTGTACCGCAGGTAATATTATTGACAGAAAATAATTGCAGTTCAGCATTACTAGCCAATATGCTCTCAATAGCACGGAATGTTGCGTCCACAGGACCACTACCATCAGACTCCGCATATAACTCTTTGCCATCATCCGATATAACCAGCTGTGCATGAGGTACTTCTCCAGTTTCACAGTGCACCGTCAACGACTGTAACCGGTATTTCTCTTGCAGAATCATTACTTCATCTGAGATTAACGCATGCAAGTCTTCATCGAAGATCTCGTGCTTCTTATCTGCCAGTGTTTTAAAACGTACAAAAGCATTATTCAACATTTCTTCAGATTCCAGCTCAATACCAAGTTCTGTTAAACGACTACGGAACGCATTGCGCCCGGAATGTTTACCTAACAACAGCTTGTTCGCGCCCCAACCCACATCTTCCGCACGCATAATTTCGTATGTTTCCCGATGCTTTAGCACACCATCTTGATGAATACCTGATTCATGCGCAAAAGCATTTGCACCCACAATGGCTTTATTCGGTTGAACCGGAAAACCGGTAATACCTGAAACCAACTTACTTGCCGGGACAATATGGGTAGTGTCTATACGTGTATCACACGAAAAGAAATCCTGTCGCGTGCGTACCGCCATGACTATCTCTTCAAGCGCTGCATTGCCTGCCCGCTCTCCAAGCCCGTTAATCGTACATTCAACTTGTCTCGCACCATTAACTACAGCAGACAAAGAGTTTGCTACCGCCAAACCCAAGTCATTATGACAGTGTACAGAAAATACCACTTTGTCCGAATTAGGAATTCGTTCACGCAAGGTACGGATCAAACTGCCAAATTGGTCTGGCATGGTGTAACCCACGGTATCGGGAATATTTAGCGTCGTAGCGCCAGCATCAATCACCGCTTCTAAGATCTGACACAAAAAATCAATATCCGAACGCCCTGCATCTTCAGGAGAAAACTCGATATTGTCCGTAAACTGGCTTGCCCACTTGATCGCCTTAACCGCTTGCGCTGTCACCTGTTCAGGCGACATACGTAACTTCTTTTTCATATGAATTGGCGAAGTTGCAATAAACGTATGGATACGTGATGACTCGGTTCCTCTCAATGCTTCACCGGCACGATTGATATCATTCTCAATTGCACGCGCCAGACCACAAACAACGCTATTCTTTATGGTGTCTGCAACCGCTTTAACAGCTTCAAAATCACCATTGGAAGCAGCAGGAAAACCGGCCTCAATCACATCAACACCCATGCGTTCTAGATGTCGCGCGATGCGTACTTTTTCTTCTTTAGTCATGGATGCACCAGGACTTTGTTCACCATCACGTAACGTGGTATCAAAAATGATTAAATGATCTTGCATTAGTTTCTCCATTACAGGAACTAGACAGAACGACACTAAAATTCAGAAAACGAATTTTGTAAGAAAAAAGGAAGAAAAGAGTGGGATTATTATTAGCGCACGCAGCGCAGCAGAAAGTCTGTTGAGTTAAACAGAATCTGACAATATCGAGGCAGGAATATGCGTCTTACGTTTTTCATAGGATGGAATATAAATGGTTTCTTTAGCCAATGCAATAAGTACGCTTATGACTCGAGTGTCTCATTTTCATTTTTACCTCTAAAAAATTTTGTAAACTTAAGAAAATAACCAGATGAAGCATAGGCAGCAAATAAACAAAATAAAACTAGCGGTGGATGAATTGGTATTAAAACAAAAAAGAAAAGACCCAACATCAAAATGACAAAAAATGGTACTTTTTTTCGTAAGTTAATCTCTTTACCACTGTAATAGGGCAAGTTACTCACCATAGTCAAGCCTGCAAATAAGGTGAATAACCATACCAACCAGTTAATATCCGTCCCTTCTACTTGAAAATTTAATGTAACCCAAACTAACCCAGCAATCAGTGCTGCAGCTGCTGGACTCGGCAAGCCTTGAAAAAATCGCTTGTCGACAACTGCTGTATTCGCATTAAAACGCGCTAACCGTAACGCTGCACAGGCACAATAAATAAACGCTGCAATCCAACCCATCTGACCCATATCTTTCAACGCCCACTCGTATACGATCAACGAAGGTGCGACACCAAACGAAACCATGTCAGACATGCTGTCATACTCTGCGCCAAATTCACTCTGCGTATTGGTCATCCGCGCCACACGCCCGTCTAAGCCATCAAGAACCATAGCAATAAAAATAGCGATGGCCGAATGTTCAAAATTGCCGTTCATTGCCTGCACGATAGCGTAAAACCCTGCAAACAACGCCGCGGTGGTAAATAAATTAGGCAACAAATAAATACCCCGCCGCCGTAGTCGAGATTTTAGTATAAAACGTGCAGGTTGAGAATCTGGCATTATGAGCACAAAAGTATAAAGCTATAAATCAACAAGTAATTAAGTTCAATAACATAAACTGCTTGATCCCGATCAAGCCGATGCAGCCGTGTCGCGAAATTCTGCCAATATTGTCGAGGTTGCAAAGACTTTATCGCCAATACTGACATTAATTTTGGTTGTCAGCGGCAAATAAACATCTACCCGCGAACCAAAACGTATAAAACCAAAGCGTTGACCACGTGTAAGATGCTCGCCTGGATTTACATGGCAAAGTATGCGCTTGGCAATTAATCCAGCAACTTGCACGCAAGTCACATCAACGCCATCATCCGTTTTTATCCACAGTGCATTGCGCTCATTTTCTAGAGAAGCTTTCGGCAAATCAGCATTGATAAATTTACCAGGAAAATACCATTTATCACGAACTTCACCTTCAATTGGACTGCGATTCGAGTGAACATTGAACACATTCATGAATACACTAACTTTGATTGCATCCCTTTTAAGATAAGGATCTTCCACCTTTTCAACCGCAACAATTCGACCATCAGCAGGAGACAGTACATTATTGCTACCTTCAGGGATATTACGTGGCGGATCGCGGAAAAATTGCAAAACAAAAATTGCAATTATCCAAAATGGAATTGCCCATAACCCGCCACCAAAAATGGTAACAAGCGATGCAAGAATTATTGACCCCGCAATAAAAGGCCAACCCTCACGAGCAATAATTGGATGAGGATACTGAGACTGAGACGTCATATTATAAACTTTATAAGTATTAGTTCTTACCTTGGTCAACCAACTGGTTCTTTTTAATCCAAGGCATCATTTCGCGTAGCTTAGAGCCAACCACTTCAATTTGATGTTCTGAAGCTAAGCGACGGCTAGACTTAAGCATAGGCGCACGCGCTTGGTTTTCAAGGATAAATTCTCTTGCATATTCACCGGTCTGAATCTCACGCAATATCTTACGCATTTCAGCACGTGTTTCATCAGTAACAATACGTGGGCCACGTGAAATATCACCATATTCTGCGTTATTTGAGATGGAGTAGCGCATGTTGGCAATACCACCTTCATAGATCAAGTCAACAATAAGCTTCACTTCGTGTAGGCATTCAAAATAGGCCATTTCCGGCGCGTAACCTGCTTCAACAAGCGTCTCAAATCCTGCTTGGATAAGCGCGGTTAGTCCACCACACAGCACAACTTGCTCACCAAACAAATCGGTTTCAGTTTCTTCACGGAAACTTGTCTCAATAACACCACCTTTTGTACCGCCATTTGCCGCCGCATATGACAAAGCTAAATCGCGTGCTTTACCAGAGTTATCCTGATGCACTGCAATCAACGATGGCACACCACCGCCTTGCAAATAAGTCGAACGCACTAAATGACCAGGGCCTTTTGGCGCAATCATGATGACGTCAAGATCACTACGTAGCGTGATTTGTCCATAATGGATATTGAAGCCGTGAGCAAATGCAAGCGTAGCACCACTCTTCAGGCCAGGCTCAATCTCAGCCTCATAAGTCGCTGCAATCTGCTCATCTGGCAGCAATATCATAATGACATCTGCATTCTTAACAGACTCTGCAATGCTTTTAACATTTAAACCAGCTGCTTTCGCTTTCCCCCAAGATGCACCACTTTCGCGCAAGCCAACGATGACACTCACGCCCGACTCATTCAGATTATTTGCGTGGGCATGACCTTGTGAACCATAACCCACAATCGTTACTTTTTTCCCTTTAATAAGGGACAAATCAGCATCTTCATCGTAAAAAACTTTCATCATTTTCCTTTTTCATCATTTTCAAGTACAAAATCAACAGCGTTTACTTTACAAGCAAAAAAACTCACTCTCGAATCTATAAATTCTATTCAACTAGGCTTTTAAAATCCATTCCCCTCGCCCCACACCCGATGCGCCTGTACGTATCGTCTCGAGAATGGCACTTTTATCTATCGCATCAAAAAACGCGTCCAATTTGGAGCTTGTGCCCGTTAGTTCTATCGTAAAAGATTTATCAGTGACATCAATAATTTTGCCGCGAAAGATATCTGCCAATCGTTTGATCTCGTCCCGGCCCTCACCAACCGCACGCACTTTAACCAGCATCATTTCACGCTCAATATGGCTTCCGTCATTCAAATCTATCACTTTGACCACTTCGATCAATTTATTCAGCTGCTTCGTAACTTGTTCCACCACATCATCTGACCCGACCGTAACCAACGTCATACGTGACAAGGTTGGATCTTCTGTCGGCGCTACGGAGAGTGACTCAATATTATAACCGCGCGCCGAAAACAAACCCGCTACACGAGACAAAGCGCCCGCTTCATTCTCCATCAATAAGGAAATTATATGTCGCATTTCTTTTATACCAAAATCATTTCAGAAAGGCCTTTACCACCCGGCACCATAGGGAATACATTTTCGGTTTGGTCCGTAATAAAGTCCATAAATACGAGTTGGTCTTTGAGTTCGAATGCCTCTTTCAGCGCCCCTTCGATATCTTCAGGTTTTTCAATTTTCATACCAACATGACCATAACTCTCCGCGAGTTTAATGAAGTCCGGTAAGGCGTTCATATAAGACTCAGAATAACGATTACCATGAAAAAACTCTTGCCATTGTCTTACCATCCCCATGTAACGATTATTAAGGTTAATAATTTTCAAGGGCAAGTTATATTGCTTACACGTAGACAATTCCTGTATACACATTTGGATACTCGCCTCACCGGTAACACAAGCCACTCTGGCTTTAGGATTAGCAAGCTGAGCGCCCATTGCCGCTGGCAGCCCGAAACCCATGGTGCCTAGGCCTCCTGAATTAATCCAACGACGCGGCTTATCAAACTTATAGAATTGTGCGGCCCACATCTGATGTTGTCCTACATCTGATGTCACGAAAGCATCACCCTGCGTTATCTCATAGAGCTTTTCAACCACCATTTGCGGCTTAATAATGGCGCCTTCTTTATCATATTTGAGGCAATCACGCGCACGCCATAAATCTATTTGTTTCCACCACTCTTGTAATGCCGCCTGATCGGGCTTCTCTTTACTAGCTTTAAGCAAACTCACTAGCTCAGTTAATACTGAGTCCACACTACCCACAATTGGCACATCAACTTTGACACGTTTTGAAATTGACGAAGGATCCACATCAATATGAATGATTTTACGATTTTCATTGGAGAAATGCTTAGGATTGCCGATCACTCGGTCATCAAACCGTGCACCTATGGCGATCAAAACATCGCAGTATTGCATGGCCATATTGGCTTCATACGTACCATGCATCCCCAACATGCCGACAAACCGTTTATCGGTCGCAGGATAACCACCAAGACCCATTAACGTATTGGTGCATGGAAAATCAAGCAACTGCACCAACTCAGTTAGTTGTTCAGATGTATTGCTCAGAATCACGCCACCACCCGTATAAAAAACCGGTCGTTTAGCACTCAATATCAATTCGGCTGCTTTCTTGATTTGTCTAACATGCCCTTTAACAACCGGATTATACGAACGCATACTAATTTTCTTAGGATAAGAAAACTTGAATTTGTGCTGAGTGATATCTTTTGGAATATCTACCAACACTGGCCCAGGCCGCCCCGTTGAAGCAATATAGAATGCCTTCTTAATGGTTAAAGCCAGTTCCGAAATATCTTTAACTAAGAAATTATGTTTGACGCATGGGCGTGTGATCCCAACGGTATCCACCTCTTGGAAGGCATCTAAACCAATCGCAGCCGTTGGAACTTGTCCGCTGATCACAACCAACGGGATTGAATCCATATAAGCCGTTGCTATACCCGTCACTGCATTGGTGACGCCTGGACCGGATGTCACCAATGCCACACCAACATTCTTACTTGATCGCGCATAGCCATCGGCCGCATGTATCGCAGCCTGCTCATGACGCACTAAAATATGCTTAACTTTATCCTGCTTGAATAATTCATCATAAAGAAACAGCACCGCGCCGCCGGGGTAACCAAAAATACAGTCTACGCCCTCTTCCTGCAAACAACGCACCGTAATCTCAGCGCCGGTTATTTCCACACTCATGCTTTCTGCATCCCAATATCAATTAACAAATAAAAATAAATTACGAACTAAAGTTTCTGTTGGCCTATGAGTTTTAACAAAAAAGACAGAGTCTTTCCGTCAACCACCCGTTCCACCAACTGTCAACCCATCAACACGCAATGTCGGCTGACCGACACCCACGGGAACACTTTGCCCCTCTTTTCCACAAGTACCCACCCCAGGATCAAGTGCCATGTCATTTCCAATCATAGAAACACGCGTCAATACGTCGGGGCCATTACCAATTAACGTCGCACCTTTCACTGGATAAGAAATCTTCCCATCCTCTATCATATAGGCTTCTGCTGCTGAGAAAACAAATTTACCGCTAGTAATATCAACCTGACCACCGCCAAAATTAACGGCATATAAGCCGTGTTTAACTGAAGCTATAATTTCTGCCGGGTCTTTATCACCATTCAACATATAGGTGTTGGTCATACGCGGCATTGGAATATGTGCAAATGATTCACGACGACCATTCCCCGTCACAGGCAAATTCATCAGCCGCGCATTTAGACTATCTTGCAAA
>JAJFJH010000071.1 GCA_021774155.1 Nitrosomonas sp. | reverse complement strand
TTAAAAAGCGGCTGTATGACGAGGGTGCGTTTGTAGAGGCTGGTCAGCCGTTGTTTCTAATTGATTCCGTACCCTTTAAGAATACGCTGTCTGAATTACGAGCACAGTTTTATGAGCAGCAAGTCCGTGTTGAAAGAATGAGGCGTGAGGAACATCGGATGAAACAACTGGTTGCAGAAGATTTTGTCAGTGAGCGGATGTATGATGCTGCTTTTGCCGATCTTGCAGTTGAAGAAGCCGCATTAGAAACCGCTAAGGTTCGTGTGCAACGTGCGGAATTAAATCTTTCATATACAACAGTAACAGCGCCTGTCGCAGGTGTTACAGGACGTTCTCAATTTTCTGAAGGCTCTTTGGTTTCGGCGAATGACAGTTTATTGACTTCCATTGCTCAGTTATCCCCCATTTGGGTCCGTTTTAGTTTTTCTGATAATGAGATGAACCGTTTTGATGGTCGTATGACGGAGAAAAATGTTCAGTATGTATCGGTGATCTTGCCTGACGGATCAGAATATGAGCAAAAGGGAAAAATCAACTTCGCAGCCAGTCAGATCGACCCGCTACTTGGCACACAACAACTTAGAGCCACGTTTGAGAATGTTAATCAGCGTCTACTTCCTGGGCAGTTTGTTCGTGTGCGCGTGGCGGCTATTGAATCGCAAAAGGTATTTGTCGTGCCGCAACTCGCTGTCTTGACTTCAGATTTGGGGCGATATGTCTATGTGGTTAATGAAAAAAACGAAGCAACTCCACGCCTTGTGCAAGCGGGTGAATGGATTGGAACCGATTGGACTATCTTGGGTGGACTTAACCCCGGTGATAAAGTGATTGTCGATAACATTATCAGATTAAAGCCAGGTGTAACGGTCGTGTTGCACTGAAATGATGTACCTTAACTACCTATTCAATAAGATAATTCAAGCATAATAAAATGACACGATTCTTTATCACAAGACCGATATTTGCTTCGGTGCTGTCTATTATTATTGTGCTGGCTGGTCTGGCTGCGGCCACTCAGCTGCCTGTTGCGCAATATCCTCCCATTACACCACCGACAATTGGTGTCACGGCAACTTTTCCTGGTGCCAGTGCTGAGACGTTGATTAAGACCGTTGCTGCACCCATAGAGGAAAATCTAAGTGGTATAGATGGGTTGTTATATTTTAGTTCTAGCGCGGATTCTAGCGGGAGCTTAACGATTACGGTAACGTTTGAAATTGGAACTGACATTGATATGGCGACATTCAATGTCAGTAACCGGCTGAATATTGCATTACCGCGTTTACCTGATGAAGTGAGACGCACGGGAGTTACCGTACAAAAGCGGGCAAATGATTTGTTGCTGGTTTTTGCTGTGACTTCTGATGATGAGGCGCACACGCCGCTTTTCATTAGTAACTATATCACCAATAATTTTCTTGATGACTTGAAGCGAACAACAGGCGTCGGTGAAGCCAGAATTTTTGGCGCACAAGATTATGCTATGCGTATTTGGTTGCGCCCTGATCGTATGGCGCAATTGGGAATTACGACCAGTGATATTGCAGCGGCCATTCGAGCACAAAATACGCAATATGCCGCAGGAAAAATAGGCCAGGAACCGGCACTGGCAGATCAGCAGTTGGTTTACACGGTGACTGCAAAAGGTCGATTACTGGAACCTGAACAGTTTGGTAATATTATTTTACGTGCGGATGGGGCGCGTGGTGTGCTGTATTTAAAAGATGTTGCCAGTATTGAGCTGGGTGCACAAGATTACAATATTCGTACCATACTCAATGGTGAGCCGGGTGTTGGCATTGGTATTTTTTTACAAACAGGCTCCAATGCGTTGGAAACTGCCGCTGCGATCAAGTCCAAAATGGAGGAACTGACACAAGTATTTCCTGAGGGTATTAAATATGTCATTCCTTACGACACCAGTGACTTTGTAAAGTCTTCAATTTGGGAAGTCGTCAAGACATTAGCTGAAGCCATGTTGTTGGTCGTTTTAGTGGTCTACGTTTTCTTGCAAAGCTGGCGTGCAACGCTCATTCCGATTATCGCTGTACCTATTTCACTGATTGGAACGTTTGCGGGTTTATGGCTGCTAGGCTACTCGATAAACACCATGACGTTATTTGCCATGGTGTTGTCGATTGGTATTGTGGTTGATGATGCGATTGTGGTGTTAGAGAACATTGAGCGTTTGATTTCCGAAGAGAAATTGTCACCGATTAATGCGGCTATCAAGGCCATGCAACAGGTGTCCAGTGCGGTTGTCGCGATGACGTTGGTGTTGGCTGCGGTGTTTGTGCCGGTGGCATTCTTGGGTGGTATTGCGGGGGAGTTATATCGTCAATTTGCGGTGACTGTTGCGGTGGCGGGTGTTATCTCTGGCGTAGTGGCATTAACGCTGACGCCCACACTCTGCGCCATGTTGCTTAATTCGACTCATAATAAAGCGGCATTCTTCAGGTATTTCAATCGTGGTTTTGATCATGTGCGTGGTTTTTATGTGAGTATGGTTAATTCGGCATTACACCATAAGATTATTAGTTCATTTATATTCGTGGCATTGATTGGTGGCGTCCTTTTTTTATTAAAAATAATTCCAAACAGTCTGGTGCCCCCGGAAGATCAAGGATATGTGATCACCGCGGTTATATTGCCAGATAGCGCGACACTTTCGCGCACCGTAAATACAATGGACGCTGTCCGTGCTGAAGTGGAGAAAGATCCTTCAGTCGCTTTTCAGTTTGCAGTCAATGGGTTGGACTTTATTGGTGGCGGAAACAAAGCTAACGTGGCGACCATGTTTCTGCGTATGACTGATTGGTCAGAACGCACAACAACAGCTGAAGACATGGTTGATAAGCTATCCGATATTGGTTCGCAGCAAACAGACGGATTAGTGGTTGCTTTTAATCCGCCGGCTATTCGTGGATTAGGTAGTACAGGGGGCTTTGAGTTGTATGTGCAAAGCCGTGAGAGTTCTGACCCGGTGCAATTATCGGTTGTCGTGAATGATTTTATGGCGGCTTTAAAACAAGAGTCCAAGTTGGCATCTGTTAATACTTTTTATCGTCCAGCAATCCCACAATTATTTGTTGAAGTTGATGAGGCCAAAGCCATTACACAAGGGGTCGCCATCGCAGATATTTACGCGGCATTGCAAAGTACGATGGGGTCGTTGTACGTCAATGATTTCAATCGCTCAGGGCGAACTTACCGTGTGCAATTACAGGCAGAATCTACCTATCGAATGAAACCAGAGGATTTGGGTAAGGTTTATGTGCGTTCTGTATCGGGTTCAATGATTCCTTTGTCAGCCTTGAGTACCGTTAAGCATGTTGTTGGTGCGGAGCAATTAGAGCGGTTTAATGGATTGTTATCGGCCAGATTGCTAGGGCGAGGTGAGGTAGGTGTTAGTTCGGGTGATGCGCTTGAGTTGGTTGAGCGTGTGGCCGCACAAACTTTACCTGAAGGTTACCAAATTGCTTGGACAGGTACTGCTTTTCAAGAGAAAAGCATAGGTTCGGCTGCTTTGTTTGCTTTTACACTGGCACTTATTATGGTTTTTCTCATTTTGGCCGCGCAATTTGAAACCTGGGCATTGCCTTTAGCTGTTATTATGGCCGTGCCTTTTGCAATGGCTGGTGCACTTGTCGCTGTATTATTACGTGATATGCCGAATGATGTTTATTTCCAAATAGGCATGGTGACGTTGATTGGATTGGCGGCTAAAAATGCTATTCTGTTAGTGGAATTTGCCAATCAGAAATTAAAAGAAGGCATGTCAATTAAACAAGCAGCCATTCAATCAGCACAGTTACGTTTTCGTCCCATTGTCATGACATCTTTGGCATTTATCTTAGGTGTCGTGCCGTTAGTCATTGCAACGGGTGCAGGCTCAGCTGCACGGCAATCAATGGGTACCGGCGTATTTGGCGGTATGATTATGGCAGCCTTTGTTGCGACGATATTTATCCCAATGTTTTTCTCTTGGTTTGTCAGTAAACATGGTGCAGACGAACCGCCTGAGGAAAACAACAAAAAACAACTGGAACGAGGCATCTGTTTTGTGCAAAGTGAGGAGGCGAAGAGAGATTAACTTGTTCTTGTCGCTGCTCAGTCGATAGCATTTCCGTTACAATTGCGCGTATGGGATAATCTTATACGAATAAAATAATGCAAATTGGAAACGGTAACATTTTCCTGGTTGGTATGATGGGTTCAGGAAAAACAACCATTGGTCGATCTTTAGCACACAGCACGGGAAAAACATTTGTAGACTCTGATCATGAAATTCAAGAACGTACGGGGGTGAAGATTCCCGTTATCTTTGATATTGAAGGGGAAACGGGTTTCCGTAAACGCGAAACAGAAGTGCTCCAAGAGTTGGTGAAAATGGATAATGTTGTGCTCGCAACGGGTGGTGGCGCTATTCTGAGTGAAAATAATCGTGAGTTATTAAAACGCCATGGAACCGTTGTGTATCTGCGTGCTGCGGTGATTGATTTGCAACGCCGCACTCGGCATGACAAAAACCGCCCTTTACTCCAAACCAAGAACCTACATGCTAAATTAGCGCAACTTCTCGCAGAGCGTGATGGGTTTTATCGTGAAGCTGCGCATCTCGTTATAGATAGTGGTTCACAAGGGATTCGCAATCTCGTCAATAAATTGGTGCAACAGCTTGTAGCCTATAAGAAGAAAAATGAAATGATGCAAACGATTACTGTCGATTTAGTAAACTCACCAGAACAACGCAACTACCCGATTCATATTGGCAATAATTTATTGAGTCAAGCTGATCTGATTTTGCCCCACCTTTCACAGAAACGCGTGGCGATTATTAGTAACACGACGGTTGCACCACTTTATTTGGATAAATTACGTAAATCACTTGGTCGCCATGGTGTGGAGTCAGTTCCTGTTATTCTCCCAGACGGTGAGTCCTATAAGAACTGGGAGACCATGAATCAAATATTTGATGCATTACTAACCCATCGTTGTGAGCGAAACACGACAATTGTTGCATTGGGTGGTGGTGTGGTTGGTGACTTAACAGGTTTTGCTGCAGCTTCATTTTTGCGTGGTGTGCCATTTATTCAGATTCCCACGACATTGCTTGCACAAGTTGATTCCTCCGTAGGTGGTAAAACGGGTATTAATCATCCGCAGGGTAAAAACATGATCGGTGCGTTTTACCAGCCAAAACTAGTGCTGGCGGATAGTTCAACATTGGATACACTGCCTGATAGAGAGTTACGTGCTGGTATTGCTGAGATCATTAAATATGGATTGATACGGGATTTTAGTTTCTTTGAGTGGCTAGAGCAGAATATGAGGCAACTACTTGTCAGAGAACCCAGTGTCTTACACGAGGCCATTCGACGTAGTTGCGAGATGAAGGCTGAGATTGTGGCGGCAGATGAAAAAGAAAATGGTGTGCGTGCATTGTTAAATCTTGGGCATACGTTTGGCCATGCTATTGAAAATGGTATGGGTTATGGGGTTTGGTTACATGGCGAAGCGGTTGCGGCAGGTATCATTATGGCTGCTGAATTGTCTCGGCGGCTTGACTTAATCCATGAAGTGGATGTGTTGCGTATTCGTAAAATATTTGTAGATACGGGCCTACCTGTTGTCGCGCCAGAGTTCCCGACAGAGAAATATCTGGAGTTGATGTCGTTGGATAAGAAAGTCAGTGCAGGGAAAATCCGCTTTATCTTGCTTAACCGAATTGGTGAGGCCAGTATGTATTCAGATATTCCACTCGACGTGTTAAATGATACGGTAACCGCATGCATACATGAATAATTTGGCACCTTACGCTGTATTACCGACGAATTCTCGGGGGCGTCGAATTGTTGAGGCAGCACCTAATGGACGTAGCGAGTTTCAGCGTGACCGAGATCGAATTATTCATTCGAGTGCATTTCGTCGACTAGAATACAAAACTCAGGTTTTTGTGAATCACGAAGGGGATCTTTTCCGTACTCGATTAACGCATAGTTTGGAAGTTGCGCAGATTGGTCGTTCCATTGCACGTAATTTGCAGCTAAATGAAGATTTGGTGGAGGCCATTACGTTGGCACATGATTTGGGTCATACACCCTTTGGTCATGCGGGTCAGGACGCGTTAGATGAATGCATGAAAGAATACGGGGGGTTTGAACATAATTTACAGTCTTTACGAGTCGTTGATGTGTTGGAAGAGCGTTATGCTACATTTGATGGCCTGAATCTTTGTTTTGAAACGCGTGAAGGCATATTGAAGCATGTGACTAAAGCCAATGCACGGAAACTTGGCGAGGTTGGCGCACGTTTCATTGTAAGTAAGCGACCTTCGCTGGAAGCACAATTGGCTAATTTAGCTGATGAAGTAGCTTACAATAATCACGATGTGGACGATGGCCTGCGCTCGGGTTTAATTACCCAAGCACAACTAGAAGATGTTGAAATCTTTTCTCGCCATTTGGCGCAGGTTGAAAAACAGCATCCTGGTTTAGCGGGTCGACGCAAAATTTATGAAACCATCCGTCGAATGATTAATACCTTGGCCATTGATTTAACCACACAAAGCATCCAAAATATTAATGATGCGCATTTAAAGGATTTATCAGATGTGCATTCTTTACCACCGCTAATTGGCTTTAGTGACAAGATTAAAAGAGAGCAACAAACTCTAAAAAAATTTCTGCGTGAGAATCTTTACAGGCATTATCATGTGGTGCGTATGAGTAGTAAAGCACAACACACGATTAAGCGATTGTTCAACGCTTTTGCTGCCGATATCAAGCTTCTTCCGCAAAAACATCAATTGAAATTTCAACAAGAAAAATATCAAGCCATTGCTGATTACATTGCTGGAATGACGGATCGCTATGCGATTAAAGAATATCAGCGTTTATTTGCAATTGAAGAAGAGTGAATTGGGTAAGCACGACAAAATTTATTGGCAATATACGTAAATGCCAATCACTGATAAAATTGGCAGTCTGGTGAAGAATTTTTAACATAAAAAATCTTTTCCAACAAACTTTATGATTTAACGGGCTTCTTAATGACAACACCTAAAAATAATACATTGCTGCGGGCACTGCTAAGGCAGCCTGTCGAATATACGCCAGTTTGGCTCATGCGCCAGGCTGGCCGCTATCTGGCTGAATATAATGAAACGCGGGCACGTGCAGGTAATTTTCTTGCGTTATGTAAGAATCGTGATTTTGCAACTGAAGTGACTATGCAACCGTTGGCACGCTATCCGTTGGATGCGGCTATTCTATTTTCTGACATTCTTACAGTTCCGGATGCGATGGGTCTTGGACTTTACTTTTCTGAAGGGGAAGGGCCAAGATTTGAGCGTCCATTACGTGAAGAAAATGAAATTCGCGCGTTAAAAGTGCCGGACATGAATACCGACCTGCGTTATGTCATGAATGCAGTTTCATCAATTCGCACAGCATTAGATAACCAAGTGCCACTCATTGGTTTTTCAGGCAGCCCGTTTACATTGGCCTGCTATATGGTTGAAGGGCGCGGCAGTTCCGATTTTCGCCAGATAAAAACCATGATGTATCAACGACCAGAGTTGCTACATCACATTCTTGATATTAACGCACAAGCCGTGACCGCTTATTTGAATGCTCAAATTGAATCCGGTGCGCAAGTGGTGATGATATTTGATACCTGGGGTGGTGCGCTATCTCATGAAGCCTACCAAGAATTTTCGCTGCGTTATATGGAGCAGATTTTATCGGGGTTAAAACGTGAGCAAGATGGCGCACGTATTCCGAATGTTATATTCACCAAAGGTGGTGGATTATGGTTAGAACGCATTGCAGAAAGTGGTTGCGATGCTATAGGTCTTGATTGGACAGTTGATATTGGCGATGCACGTCGTCGTGTAGGAGATAAAGTGGCATTACAAGGCAATATTGATCCTTTAGTTCTGTTTGCTGGCCCTGAAACTATCAAAGTAGAAACTGAAAAGGTGCTTACCAGTTATGGTAGTGGTAACGGTCATGTATTTAACCTTGGTCATGGTATTTCTCAGTTTACACCGCCTGAAAGTGTCACTACGTTAGTTGAAACAGTTCATTCATTTAGTCGACAATTTCATTAAAGAACTAGATTGATCGCTACAAAGTTGATTTAGTAATATATTGCTGTGCATATACTAATTATTGAGGATGATTTGGCAATTGCTGCCAACTTGTATGATTTCTTGGAGTCTTGCGGGCATAGCGCCGATGCAGCTGCAGATGGTGTCGAAGGACTCCACCTCGCAGTGTCTCAGCGCTTTGATTGCATTCTGCTTGATATCGGCCTGCCAGGAATGAATGGGTTGGCGCTATGTCGTAAGCTTCGTCAAGAATCACAGAATGATACTCCTATTTTGATGCTTACCGCGCGCGATACACTTGATGATAAATTGGCTGGGTTTGACCATGGGGCTGATGATTACTTGGTCAAACCATTTGCACTTAAAGAAGTTGAAGCACGTTTGGCGGCAATGCATAAACGCCGCAGTGGTAAGGTGGCAAGTCGAAAATTAGAAGTCGATGATCTTTCATTTGATCCTAAGACGTTATCAATACGTTTTGCAGATAAGGGCGTCAAATTGCCGCCAAAATGTATTCGTTTATTGGCGCTTATGATGAGTGAACCTGGTCGCGTATTTAGTCGCCAGGAACTTGAGTCAGAAGCTTGGGAAGATGTACAAGAAACGAGTGACACCTTACGTAGCCACATGCATGTGCTAAGACGAACCTTAACGAAGGCCTGTGGCTATGACCCCATTGAAACAATTCATGGTCTTGGTTATTGTCTAACTCTACGTGCCCAGATTCAAAATTGAGCAAGGTCTTCGGTTTCGTGTTGCGCTAGCGCTGGCAACATTCTGTATTTTTATTACAGCCGGACTTGGTGTTAGCTTATATTTTGCGTCTGATGATATGGAAGAAGCTCATATCGATCAAGTCATCCAAATGGAGATGGATCATATGGTTCATCTCCATCGGCAACATGCCGACTTTACCCCTCAAATCGGATCAAATCTGCAAAGTTATGTCATACGCAATCTTGATGAAGAGCTTCGAATGCCTGGTTATTTGCGAGGCCTAAATAATAATTACCACAGAATTGATTATAATTATCAAGATATTCGTGTTTCAGTTAGGCACATTGATGGTATTAAATTCCTCATCGCTTACCATACAACGTTGCATCAACAACGTTTAAGCGAATTACGTTTTCTAATTTTATTTTCTTTAGTTGCCGTGGTTGGTATAGCCTTTGTAGTGGGTTATATGCTGGCCGGGTTGCTTGTAAAGCAGGTGACTGATCTTGCTGAACGTGTGAAACTTCTTGTTCCTGAAGATGCAAAGGGCATGATACTTAATAACCCGGAAATGGATGAGGAGGTTGCCCAACTTGCACGCGCACTAGATGACTATCAACTTCGTATCCAACAGATCCTACTTCGAGAGCAGGAGTTTACCGCAAATATTAGTCACGAACTTCGTACCCCAATTACAGCAATTTTAACGAGTTGTGAATTATTGAATGCAGAGCCGGAATTGCCAGATAAAGTGAGGGTGCGCATTAATAGAATTGAAGCGGCTACAGCACGTATGGGTGAGCAGTTACAAGCATTGTTATTTCTAGCGCGTGAGCAATCGTTAGGTGTTATCGAGCCCGTTGCAATGACAGAGTGTGTTTATGACGCTGCTGATCCATTGTTAAGTGAGATTCAACGTAAACATATTGTATTTGAAGTCAATATCACACCAGATGTTATCGTCACATTAAATCGTCAGGCGTTGCATACGATATTAATGAATTTACTTCGTAATGCAGTTCAATACACTAAAAATGGATTTGTTCGTGTTGAGTTTAGTAATAACCGGCTATCTGTTATAGATTCTGGGATTGGTATTGAGCCAGCTTATCTTCCTTTGTTATATGAACGTTTCTTTCGTGGTTCTGCTCAAGGTCAGGGTCTTGGTATCGGACTGGCAATTGTGAAACGTATTTGTAACCATTATGCTTGGTTAATTGAAGTTGAGAGTGTGCCTGGTAGTGGGTCCACCTTTCATATTATTTTTCCAGAATAAAAAGAGTGAGATACTTTAGTCTGTAACTTAATCGTATGAAACTTGCCGTGATTAGATAGAAAATTTATGTCATCATGAATCGATCATTGATTCAAAATAAATATTAGAAAAGGTTTCTAGAATGATAATAGAATTTTTTCATTTGCTTGGCGTTTTGCACATTATTAACCATTCATCACTCATTAATTCTTCAACGAGTGATGTGCTATGAGTGTCGTTGGAATTATTACAGCGCTTCGTATAGAGGCGAGTTGTATTTCTTCTTTTCGTATGCCTTACAATCGAATTGTACGTTTGGCAGAGGGTTCCGTGGTCTGGTTGAGTGGTATGGGCGATGATGCAGCTCGATCAGCGGCGACGGAATTGCTGGAGCTTGGAGTAACATCTTTAGTCAGCTTTGGTATTGCAGGTGCATTAGATCCTGATTTAAAGCCGGGAGACTTGATT
>JAJFJH010000008.1 GCA_021774155.1 Nitrosomonas sp. | reverse complement strand
AGACCCCATAACGGGTTGTAATACGCGGTTCTATTCACTGAATTTTAAGATTTGAGAGAGAAAAATGAAACGTACTTATCAGCCGTCTGTTATCCGTAGAAAACGTACTCATGGCTTCCTTGTGCGCATGAAAACACGTAGCGGCGCCGCTATTATTAGAGCACGTCGAGCAAAAGGCCGTACCCGTTTAGGTACTGACTAAGCTTTACTGGACCAAGACACAAGTTTCACTGAAGAAATTTATTTATTCCTTGCCAAAAAAACGCCGGCTGCATCATGCAGATGAATTCACTGCTGTTATGTGTTTCCAAAACAATGTGACAGGTAATTTTCTACAGATACATGCCAAGCCAAATGACTTGGGATATTCGCGGCTGGGTTTAATAGTTGCAAAGAAAATTACGCGGCGTGCGGTCGTACGCAACAAGGTAAAACGTATATTACGAGAAGCGTTTCGTATGAATCAGCAGGATCAAGAGACTAAAACAATGGACTGGGTAGTTCGCCTAAAACGACCGGTTATTAAGACTAATACGGCCTGTCTAACTGATGAAGCAAAAATATTAATGCTAAAGTTACAACAATGTCACGACTAGCCATCCTTTTCATCAAGTTTTATCAATATTGTATCAGCCCCTATTTGGCGCCTTCCTGTCGATTTAGTCCAACCTGTTCGCAATATGCTTGCGAAGCATTAGCAAAGCACGGCTTTTTTAAAGGAATGGCACTAGCCTCATGGCGTATTTTACGTTGCAATCCATGGAGCCGAGGTGGTTACGAACCTGTGCCATAAAGTTTATTGTCGCGCCCTTGTTTTAAAATATACTAATACTTTAAAAAAATTTCTAGATTTCGTAAATTATATACACCTAAATTTAAAGGGTAGTTGTCAGAAAAAACCAACCTGACCAGAGTTAAAAATGGAAACAAAAAAACTTGTATTGATTATTATTTTATCGACTTCATTGTTGTTTCTATGGGATGCGTGGCAAAAAGACATACAATCCACGGCACCAATAACAACAGCTGAAACGATTACTTCTAGCGGATCCACGGGTCCTCGTCATGAAGCACTTCCAGTGCCTGGAGACGAACTCGTCTCATCTCATGGAGCAGCTTCAACAGGCATAGAAGGCGTAACACCATCATTGACACCTCGCTTACTTGAAGAGGGTGAAAAAATACGTGTAACAACAGACCTTGTAAGTGTTGAAATAGACACAGCAGGTGGTGATATACGTCAATTAGGCTTACTAGAACACCCCTCTAGAGAGAATGAGCATCAGCCATACAACTTGCTGCAAAGTAATGCGACAAACATTAGCGTTGCTCAAGCCGGTTTAATTGGTGATGGCTTGCCCAGCCACAAAACGCAGTTTACTGTGTCGTCGAACATCTATAATTACGAATTAGGTCCTGGTGAAGACAAAATCATTGTTCGCCTTTTAGCCCCTGAGGTTGATGGAATTGAGGTTACTAAAGTCTTTACATTCCATCGTGATAGTTATGTTATTGATATCGCGTTTGAGATAACGAATCATAGTGAATCTTCGATTCAACCATTCTCTTATTTCCAACTGCTACGTGATGGAAACTCGCCGCCTAAAGGTGCATCATTAATGATGGCTTCTTATCTCGGTGCGGCTGTATATACCGAGGAAGAAAAGTTTCAGAAAATTAAATTTTCTGATCTAGATAAAAATGACGCTGAATACCCAACCAATGCTGATAATGGTTGGATTGCGATGCTTGAACATTATTTTGTCACAGCTTTGTTACCTGAGCAGCAAACGCCCAGAGAATATTATGCAAAGAAGCTCGCTGAGAACCATTACACGGCTGGTGTTATTTCGCCAGTTGGTTTCATAGCACCCGGTCAAACCACGAGTGTATCTATGCCATTATATTCTGGTCCCCAGGAACAGGAAAAACTCGCAGAATTATCGCCAGGACTTGATCTGACTGTAGATTATGGCTGGCTAACTATAATTGCTAAACCTCTATTCTGGCTGCTCTCATTCTACCACTCCTACGTTGGTAACTGGGGTATCGCAATTATTCTACTGACATTAACTGTCAAACTTATATTCTTCCCATTGTCAGCAGCGGGATATCGCTCAATGGCTAAATTACGCGTCGTAACGCCTAAGTTACAGCGCATCCGCGAGCAATATAGTAGTGACCGTCAACGCATGCACCAAGCAATGATGGAGTTTTATAAGGAAGAAAAAATAAATCCAATGGGTGGTTGTTTACCTATATTGGTTCAAATACCCGTGTTTATTGCGCTCTTTTGGACATTACTAGCTGCGGTTGAATTGCGTCATGCGCCATTAGCATTGTGGATTACAGACATGTCCGTACCTGACCCATACTATGTTTTGCCGTTGTTAATGGGTATTTCTATGTGGATACAGTCCAAGCTTAGCCCTGTGCCAGCAGACCCGTTGCAAGCTAAGATAATGAAGATCATGCCAGTAGCATTCAGTATTTTTTTCTTCTTCTTCCCGTCGGGATTGGTACTTTACTCTTTATGCAACAACATTCTTTCTATTGCACAACAATGGCAAATCACAAGGATGTTTGAGCTTAAAGCGGCACAAGAAGAAAAAGATAAGCCAAAGGTTAAGCCTAAAGGAAAAACTAAAAAAATTACTGACAAGTCAGAAGAAGATGATGGCGATTCTAAGCAACTAGAACTTCCTGCTCCTTCAAACCAAGAACCTGAAGACGATGCGCTAACTAGAAAAGAAGAGGAAAAGAAGCCTAGCAAGCCTAAGGTGAAAGCGCCACAGAGAGTAAAGGGCGACGAGGGAAAAACCAAATCTAAACCAATAGCTAAAGGCAAGAAAAAAGCTAAAGGCAAGAAAAAATAAATCTTGTTATTCCGTACAGACAGATAATTTACTTTTGAATATCTATCTTATGGATTTAAAAGGAAGAAATGTTTAAGGTATCTGTCTGTTACTTTATAGGCACTAGCTTTAAACTATTTCTCCCGTTTTTATTCACCACACCGCCTAAAACAGAAATTCTGTATACATTCAAAAACTTGTGAGTGTGTCGAACTGACTATTATGGAAAGCCATGATATTATTGCGGCAATTGCTACGCCCCCTGGCAACGGTGGAATCGGCATCATTCGCATTTCAGGGAAAGATCTAAAATCCATAGCTTATACTGTCACCGGTATTTTGCCGAAGCAACGAGTCGCTCAACTTAGTCAATTCTATGCGGAAAATGGTAATGTTATTGATCAAGGTATAACACTATATTTCCCATCACCTCATTCATATACTGGTGAAGATGTACTAGAACTACATGGCCATGGTGGCTCTGCTGTAATGAATCTATTACTTTCATGCTGCCTTAATGCTGGCGCTAGATTGGCCCAACCTGGAGAATTCACACTCAGGGCTTTCTTAAATAATAAGTTAGACCTTTTGCAGGCGGAGGGCGTTGCCGATATTATCAATGCAACAACTGAGCACGCTGCTCGATGTGCCATTCGTTCGTTACAAGGAAAGTTTTCCGCAACCATTCATTCATTAGTTGAAGCAATTACTAGCTTGCGTATTTTGATTGAAGCCACGCTAGATTTTCCAGAAGAAGAAACGGAATTTCTTAACGTGGAGAAAGTTGAAACACGATTGGTGACAATACAAACCGAACTAGAACGCGTGTTCACATCATCTAAACAGGGTAACTTACTCCGGGAAGGCGTAAATCTAGTGCTTATTGGTGAACCTAATGTCGGTAAATCAAGTTTAATAAACCAACTCGCGGAAGAAGATATTGCCATTGTGACGGACATTCCTGGAACAACGCGAGACACAATTCAACGTACAATACAAATCAGCGGCATTCCATTTCATATTACAGATACCGCCGGGTTACGCCAAACAGAAGATATTATTGAAAAAAGCGGCATTGCCCGAACCTATGCGGCACTAGAGAAAGCAGATATCATGCTCTTCATTAGCGATATCAACACAGACAATACTGAATTAGATCATCTAATACTAGACAAATTACCCACCGACATCCCAAGAATTAATGTTGTCAACAAAATTGACCTGCTTCCGGCCCCACCCAGAGACTTGCAAGCCAAGCGTATACCCACCATTCATCTTTCAGCCAAAACTGGCAAAGGCATACCAAATTTACACCAAAAACTATTAGATGTCATTGGTTGGCATTCAAGTAATAATGATGAAGGTCTATTCATGGCCCGTCAAAGACACATGTCTGCACTATCAGACGCAAAAGAAAATATAGTTAACGCAAAAAAACTTGTTACTAACGGTTATCAATTAGAGCTAATTGCTGATGAATTACGTGCCGCACAAAAAAACCTTAGTACTATTACAGGAGAATTTACATCGGACGATCTACTCGGAGAGATCTTTTCAAGCTTCTGCATAGGAAAATAATTATTTAAAACTCACAGGTTTCACGTGAAACTAATCAAATGAAATACATATTAAATCCATAATGAAATAAAATAGCAAAACAAAAACTAAATTAAACTAAATGAAAAACGATTTTGAATTTGATGTCATTGTTATCGGGGGCGGACACGCAGGAACAGAAGCCGCATTAGCATCAGCAAGAATGGGATGCAAAACGCTGTTACTGACACAAAACATTGAAACAATTGGTCAAATGTCATGCAACCCATCAATAGGCGGCATAGGGAAAGGGCATCTTGTTAAAGAAATTGACGCACTTGGCGGCGCAATGGCAACAGCAACAGATTATTCAGGCATCCAATTCAGAACGCTAAATTCGAGCAAAGGACCTGCAGTTAGGGCAACTAGGGCGCAAACTGATAGATTTCTTTATCGCCAAGCAATTAGAAGTAAAATAGAAAACCAACAAAATCTATCCATAATGCAGCAAGGTGTTGATGACATGTTGATAGATGGAGATAAAGTCATTGGCGTAGTAACGCAACTCAATATAACGTTTTATGCGCAAGCAACAATCTTAACAGTCGGCACCTTCTTGGCTGGATTAGCTCATATAGGCAAAACACAATTTCAAGGTGGTCGCGCAGGCGATCCGCCATCAAATATACTTGCTCATAAACTACGCGAAATGAAATTCCCAGTGGGGCGCTTAAAAACAGGAACGCCACCACGAATAGACGGCAGAAGCATAGATTACACTAAAGTTAAAATACAGCCGGGAGACAACCCAACACCAGTATTCTCTTTTGCGGGAAAAACAAGTCACCACCCAGAGCAGCGCAGCTGCTGGATAACACAAACAAATGAACAAACACACGACATTATTAATCAGAATATTGGTCAATCTCCATTATTTAACGGGTCTATTGAAGGAACGGGGCCAAGATACTGTCCGTCGATAGAAGATAAAGTTACAAGATTTGCGAGTAGATCGTCGCATTCAATATTTTTAGAGCCTGAAGGTCTTCAAACACATGAAGTCTATCCCAACGGAATATCAACTAGCCTTCCTTATGACATTCAGGCCCGATTAATACATACCATACAAGGTCTTGAGAAAGCACATATAACACGCCCAGGCTATGCTATCGAATATGACTACTTTGACCCACGTAATTTAAAGCATTCATTAGAAAATAAGACAATCAAAGGATTATATTTCGCGGGTCAAATAAATGGTACAACAGGCTACGAAGAAGCTGCGGCGCAAGGCCTGTTAGCAGGAATCAATGCAGGACTACAAGTGCGAAACGAGGAATCATGGTGTCCGGGTAGAAATGAAGCCTACCTTGGTGTTCTAGTAGACGATCTCATCACTCGTGGCGTAACAGAACCATATCGCATGTTCACCAGTCGCGCAGAATACCGATTGCAGCTTAGAGAAGATAATGCAGATTTGCGTTTAACAGAAATGGGACGTAATCTTGGACTAATAGACAATGACCGATGGAATGCATTTGCCAAAAAGAGGGATTCGATCAAACTTGAACTAGAGCGATTAGATTCCATCAATGTAACACCTGCAAATATATCGGATATTGAAGCATCGCAGTTGCTCGGTAAATCTATAGAACATGAATATACACTCAGCGAATTACTTAGACGGCCCGACGTAAATTATCAAAAACTAATGAAACTTTCTGTAGCTGGCACCCCTGTATCTGATGTAAAAGTCGCAGAACAAGTGGAAATTCAAGTCAAATACCATGGATACATCCAACGACAGCAAGAAGAAATCACCCGGCAATCGCAATATGAGAATACAAAATTACCACAGCAAATTAATTATAGCGATGTACAAGGCCTATCAAACGAAGCAATACAAAAACTTAATCTACAAAAACCTCAAACCATAGGGCAGGCAAGTCGCATATCCGGTGTAACACCCGCAACGATTTCATTGCTACTGGTGCATATAAAACGCGGCTTTAATGATAAAAATAAAAAACAAAGCGCATGACATTACACACTCAATTATCTGAGGGAATGCATGCGCTAGGATATAATCCCGGTTTAGAAACAACAAAATTAGAAACTAAACTATTAATGTATCTGGCACTCATACAAAAATGGAATGGGGTGCATAACCTGACAGCAATTCGCAGCACAGAAACCATGCTGACGCATCACATCATTGATAGCCTAGCCGTATTACCACATATTTCTGGTGCGAAGATAGCAGATATTGGCAGTGGCGCGGGATTACCTGGAATACCCATAGCCATTATGAAGCCAGATTGGCAGGTGACTTTAATCGAAAGTAATAAAAAGAAAACGGCTTTTCAACAGCAAGCCAAAATTGAATTAGAATTAGACAATATTGAAATAATTGCCGATCGGGCAGAAAATTATCAAACAAACACTCAATTTAACACCATCATCTCACGTGCGCTATCAAGCCTAAATGAATTTATTAAAATGTCTTCCCATTTAGGTGGCAACGAAAGGCAAAACCTTCGATATGTAGCAATGAAGGCCAGTAAAGTAGAACAAGAAATAGATAATCTGCCAGATGGGTATAGTGTCGATAAAGTTGTGCCTTTATCAGTACCCGGAATTAGTGCTGAACGGCATTTAATTATAGTAAAACAATCGTAATAAGCATGGCGTATACGGTTTGTTATTTCTAATAATAGATATTGCTTCAGGAGTAATAATCTTGACAAAAATACTCGCAATAACAAATCAAAAGGGTGGTGTTGGCAAAACAACTACCAGCATTAATTTAGCAGCTAGCTTAGCTGCAGCAGGTCGACGCGTATTATTAATAGATTTAGACCCACAAGGTAATGCAACAATGGGCAGTGGTGTAGAAAAAAGCACGCTAACAAATACCGTCTATCACACGTTACTTGGTAGTGAGAAAATTTCAGCAGTTAGAATCATTGCAACAACCGGTAAATACGATTTAATCCCCGCGAACCGTGATCTTGCTGGTGCTGAGATCGAAATGGTCGATCTCAATATGCGCGAAACGCGACTAAAAGAATCATTAAAGGACGTGCAAGGGGAATATGATTATATTCTTATGGATTGCCCACCTGCACTTAATCTACTAACGCTCAATGGCCTGTGTGCCGCACATTCAGTGATAATACCCATGCAATGCGAATATTACGCACTAGAAGGGCTGAGTGACTTAGTAAATACGATAAAAAAGGTACGCTCAACATTTAACCCTTCATTAAGAATAGAAGGGTTATTGCGCACGATGTTTGACCCAAGAAATATACTGGCACAACAAGTCTCTGATCAACTGCAACAACATTTTGGTACTAAACTATATCAAACCGTTATTCCAAGAAATATTCGACTTGCAGAAGCGCCCAGTTTTGGCAAACCAGTTATGTATCACGACAAAATGTCCAAGGGCTCATTAGCATATCAAGCACTTGCTAAAGAAATATTAGAAGTCCCTGCATGACAAGAAGCAGCGCGGTCACTTAATTATTTGAATTAACAAAATGGTGGAAAATGGCTAAATTAAAAGGACTTGGAAGAGGCCTGGATGCTTTACTATCAAGCAATAATAATGGCAATACGCCAGAAGAAATATTACAAAAGCTAGCTATAGATCTACTGCAACCGGGTAAATATCAGCCACGTACCAGCATGGACCAAGACTCATTAACTGAACTGGCCGAATCCATTAAAGCACAAGGTGTCATGCAGCCTATACTTGTTCGCCCAATTACTGATGGGCGTTACGAAATTATTGCTGGAGAGCGGCGCTGGCGAGCAGCACAAATTGCAGGGCTAACCGAAGTGCCCGTCCTGATTCGTGAAGTTGCGGATGAATCGGCGCTCGCTATGTCATTAATTGAGAATATTCAACGTGAAGATTTAAATCCATTGGAAGAAGCATTAGGCATTCAACGCCTCATTAAGGAATTCAATTTAACGCATCAGACTGCAGGCGTAGCTCTAGGTAGTTCGCGTAGTACGATATCCAATCTGCTACGATTACTCAATCTATCTGCGCCTGTTCAAAAAATGATGATGCAAGGACAAATCGATATGGGACATGGGCGCGCATTACTCTCGCTTTCACCCGCTCAACAAATTGAAATTGCAAATCTGATTGCACACAAGCAATTATCTGTCCGAGAGACAGAGAAATTGGTTAATCGTATTGAAGTGCCTACAAAAAAGAAGCTAGAAAAACAAGATCAGGATTTACTACGACTACAAGAAAACATATCCGAAAGAATAGGCGCACAAGTAGAGATCAAACAGAAAAAAAGAGGGGCTGGTAATTTAGTCATTCATTACACGAGCCTAGAACAATTAGATGGCATATTATCAAAACTATAATAACCAACTAATCAGCACGTTAAATACTATGCAAGTACAACAGTAACAAGGAAAATTATGGATCCAAAACTACTCGATATTTTAGTTTGCCCCTTATGCAAAGGGCCTCTTCTATACAAAAAAACAGACAACGAATTAATATGCAAGCCTGACCGAATGGCTTTTCAAATTAAAGATGGAATACCCGTCATGCTTGAAGACGAAGCAAGGAAAATTCCACCTGAAGTTGAAATCTAATTACATAGCGTATTAATACAATAATTTAACGAACAACTCAAATGAATTCAAATATCAAATTGAATCCTAATATGGCGGCCATATTGGGAGCGCTTGTTTCTGACGCCGCAGCACTTGGTCTACACTGGCTCTATGATCCGGCACGAATCGCACAAATCGAATCAAGTAAGGGAATCGTTTTTTTACAGCCTGACGAAACAAACTATGCTGACACAAAAGGTTTTTTTGCGCACCCCAATAAATTAGCTGGCGACTCATCCGGGTATGGGGAGATATGTTTATTAATGCTTCAACATATAGCTAAGCACGGAAAATTTAAGCGTATTCAATATCAAACAGAATTTTGTGCGTATTTTGGTCCCGGTGGCAAGTTTATTGGCTACATTGATTCACCCACTCGCTTAACATTACGCAAATTATTACCGCTTGAACCCAAGGAGTATCCAGCCAAGTCGGGCGCCGATGACGACCAATTTGCCGCACTAGCCACCATCCCTGTGCTTGTAGCAACGCATCAAGGAACGCAAAACGATTTACTAAAATTAGTCGAAGAAGTTGTCAGCATTACAAATAATAATGATGTTGCTATCTCAGCCGCGCAATGTACTGCAAGCTTACTATTCTCAGTACTAAATGGTGAAACAATGGGAAAAGCACTTGCAAGTGTCTTACCAGCCGCCGGTGAAAAACTTAACCCCTTATTAGAAGCCTCGCTTAACTATAAATCACTGGATAGCATTACTGTCGCAGAAAATTTTGGCTCTGCTTGTCACGTAATAGAAGGCTTACCAACGGTTTTTCATATTGCCCAACATGCGAACGACTACAAAACAGCAATAAAATCAAATATCAGAGCCGGTGGGGATAGCTGTGGTCGTGGTATAATTCTTGGTGCGATTGTAGCAGCCTATCAAGCAAAGCAAGAGAATATGGTGCCTTCCATCCCTTTATCTTGGGTTGCGCGCTATCGCAACATAACAACTGCAGCGGATGCATACGAAGCGATCTACCCGTAAACATCACAAGACGCTCAATAATACACAAGATATAACCAAAGAATGAGTCTGCGCTTTAAAAGATGTATACCATCGATGTGGTACGCTTAAACAGCAGCGTGTAATACACGAACCTAAAAATACTTCTCACTGCTTACCATCCTGGTTACCGCTAAACAATTTACTAATTTTTGGAGAGATAATGAGTCACACGCTATACGAAAACGATATTCAACGGGTACAACGCTGTGAATTGGCGGTTCCTGGTTCCAGTCCTGAGATGTTTGAAAAAGCACTAAAAAGTGGCGTAGACTTTGTTTTTCTAGACCTAGAAGATGCTGTTGCACCAGACGACAAGCTCCAAGCACGAAAGAATGTTATTCAAGCTATTAATGACTTAGATTGGAAAGGAAACGGCATTACTGTATCAGTACGTATTAACGG
>JAJFJH010000070.1 GCA_021774155.1 Nitrosomonas sp. | reverse complement strand
CTTTTAATTTCAAAGTAAAGAATACGGGTCAGGCGACTCTGTCGGTAAGCGCCACGACCTTGACCGGTAGCGACGCCGCTCAGTTCAGTGTTACGAGTGGCGGCGCCCCGTTCAGCGTGACGGCGGGCGACAGTCAGACAGTCACAGTGGGCTTCACGCCGACCTCGACCGGGGCCAGGAGTGCGATGCTGGGCATCACCAGCGACGACCCGGACGAGGGGCAGGTGGATGTGGCCTTGAGCGGCAGCGGCGATGATGCCCCGCCGGTGGGCCAGATTGTGTTTGAGGAGGTGGTGAGTGGCGCAGCGGCAAGTTCCAACTCGGTAACCACTGAAACGGGTCTTGCCCAGGTGACAGGTAACCTCTATGTAGCCGCCATCGCCAGCAAAAGGTACCGGGAGGTAGCCACCGTAACTGGTTTGGGTCTAACCTGGACTAAAGCCGGGAATCAGTGCTCCGGCCGGAACCAGACGGGAGTGGATGTCTGGTATGCTTTGGGCACCCCGAGTGGAGACGGTAGTGTTACGGCCATTTTGACCGCAGTATCGGATAACGTCGTGCTTGCTGTGACTCGCTACTCCGGCGTCGACGGAGATAGCCCGGTTGTCAGCCTGCTTTCCGGCAACAGCAACGGCGTCGCAGGGACATGCTCCGGAGGTGTGGACGGTTCCGCCTACAGTCTTAATCTGGAAACCACAGTGCCGAACGCGGTCATATACGGCGCCCTTGCCATGCGCCGAAAAACACATACCCCAGGTGCCAGTTATACGGAGCGTATGGATCGCATGCAAGGTAGCGGTGGCAGCACAGCCTCTCTGGCCAGCATGGACAAGGAAGTCGCTGCACCGGCGCTAGTGACCATCGACGGAACGTTTAACGGTACGACTGACTGGGCGATGCTAGGCATCGAGATTCGGCCGGGCATTCCGGCAGCAGCTTTGGCACGCAGAGAATTGCTACTTGCTGGGTTGGCTGAGTCACAAAGCCCGGTGGATGAATCCGAAACAGACAGCGAGACCGAGGAAGCTGAAACGCTTTTGCCGACTGAGTTCTCTATGAGTCCAAACTACCCGAACCCGTTTAACCCATCGACGACCATAGAGTACGGTCTGCCCAGGGCAGCCAAAGTTGAACTTGTCATCTACAATGTTCGTGGTCAAACAGTGCGGCAGTTGCTCAACGAAATACAAGAAGCCGGATTCAGGAGTGTGGTTTGGAATGGCCGCGACAACTCCGGCAACGAGGCCAGTTCCGGGATTTATTTCTTGAGGCTCAAATTGGGTCAAAAATCTTTTACGGGTCGACTGACTCTGGCGAGATAAGTCGGCTTTTCCATAAGCTTGTTCTTCCCAAAGACCATCTTTGGTTTTAGCCAGAACCATCTCCTGTTTCTGACATACTGTTGTGTTTACCAGCCGTAAAAGGATCCTTGTTTTGCGACATCGAAACGTGTTGAAGGCTTTCCTGCCCGGCAGCCTAATACTATTCTTGCATCTCTCGTTGACTACGTCAACCATTCATGCCCAATCTCCGCCGATTGATCTCACTTTCAGCGACATAACACTAACCGCTGGTACAGGCGGTCCCACTGTTCAAACGGGGGGCCATTCAGTAACCTTTACTGATGTTGACAACGACGGTAGGCCTGATTTCTACATCACAATGCTCTTTACCGAGCCGATGCCCGATTTGTTTTTTTACAATCAGGGCGGCAATTCGTTTTCCAATGAAGGAGCAGGTCGTGGCATAGATGATTTTGATGGCGGATCACACGGTGCGGTGTTCGCAGATCTGGACAACGACGGAGACTATGATTTGTTCAATGGTACTACGATTGGACAAGGCTCTGAAGTTGCGCTAAACAACATTTTTGTAAATGATGGGTCAGGTTCTTTTTCTGATGTGACAGAGGGTAGCGGAATCCCTGCCCGTGATTGGCCGACGCGCGGCGTGATTGCATTTGACATGGACAAAGACGGCGATTTGGATTTGTTGGGAATCACTAATTTTCAGGGGTCCACAGATCCCGCCGGCGAACGCAACGAAGTCTATCTCAATAATGGTAATCTGCTGTTCTCACCTGTAAACAGTGGCCCGCTCTATACAGCTCCGGCGGGACAAGGTGCTACCGATACCGATTATGACAGTGACGGCGATATTGACGTATTCGCGGGTAACCGGACCGGTAGTCTTAATATTCTGCAGAACGATGGGTTTGGCGACTTTACGTTGGTTAGTCCGTCCTCGATCGGCATTGCTGCCCTGGGCCGGGAGGGAGCGACCCTGGGAGACATCGACAACGATGGCGATCTCGACTTGCTTCTGTCGGATTTTAATGACAGCCAGAACATTCCTCTCGAACATTTATATCGTAATGATGGAGACGGCACATTTAGTTTTGACAGAACTTTTTCGCCGGCTTCGGGATATATGGGTGGTTTTGGTGATTTGGATAATGACGGTGATCTCGACCTTGTCTTTTCCGGAGACAACAAGTGTTATCTAAATGATGGCAGCGGCCTTTTTTCGGCCGGCCCATCATTGCCAACCAGTGGCGTTGACGATCCTCGTGCAGTAGCATTCGCCGACATAGATAATGATGGTGACCTTGATTTTGCTTTTGGATGTAAGCGCTCTCGCAATTGGCTCATCAGGAACAATCTTAATGGCGGGGGAAACTGGCTCAAAGTGCGTTTGATATCCCCGAACGGACAAGCAGGTGCATACGGTGCAAAAGTTTATGTCTACCCACAAGGCCAAGTAGGTTCCACTCAGATTGGCTTTCGGGAAGCACGAAGTAACAACGGCTATTTAGGCCAGAATGAGCCTGTAATTCACTTTGGACTGGGTGATCTCAATGCCGCGGATGTTGTCGTTGAGTTTTTAGATGGAACGACAATTACAAAGGCCGGTGTTTCACCGGGTCAAACGATAACAATCGACGGCCGCCAAAGCTTTGAGTATCAGTTGAGCGTAGTAAACGGAAGCAATAGTGGAGTCTATGTCGCTGGAACGCCCGTAGATGTCGTTGCGGATACACCCCCACCGGGTCTGCAGTTTGACACCTGGGTCGGTGACACATTGTGGGTTGCCGATCCTCGCAGCGCCAATACTACTGTAACCATGCCAGACAGCGATCTCACTATTGCCGCCGTCTTTGCATCAAGCCCCAGTCCGTTAGACCGGTCAGGCACTCAATGGTCACCCTATATCGAATGGGAGCTGGTCAACTCCTCTTTCTCGGGAAATCCATTTGACCTGATTGCCAGCACAACGTTTACTCACCAAACAAGCGGTACAGCAATAACGACCGGCATGTTCTACGACCAGAATGATACCTGGAAATTTCGTTTCACCGCGATAGAAAGTGGAGTATGGTCATTCTTCACTTCAAGCGATGATCCGGATCTGGACCGACTTGCAGGGACGGTGACAATTCTGCCAAACACTGACCCCGAAACGAAAGGGTTTGTGACCAGTCTCGGGGAGAAATGGGGTTGGAGCGCAACTGAGAAGGCATTTGTCCCACAGTATTTGATGTACGCGGGGCCACACCTGTACCATCAAAATCCTGCCAGGATCGACCAGGACATCCAAACCTTCTTTGTAGAACACGGATTTAACGGATTTCACGTGCCTGTGTTTTGCCGTTGGTTCGATATTGACCAACCGGCGTCGGACAATATTGTTCAACCGGATCCGGATCCCAAAACTTTCGAGGCTCTCGAACTGCTAGTAACCAAGGTTCATGCTGCGGGTGGTGTCGTACACTTTTGGGCTTGGGGCGATGAGCAAAGACGGCAAACACCAGTGAAATGGGGAAAGAATGGCCCCGAAGATAAACGCCTGCAACGTTACCTAGCAGCACGTCTTGGACCTCTGCCTGGGTGGACCATGGGCTACGGGTTTGACCTCGACGAATGGGTGGTGCAACAAGATCTCATTGAATGGCATACGTTTATGCAAGGTCAGATGGGCTGGCCTCATCTAATAAGTGGCCGAGATGGCTTTTCGAATAGTACTTCGACTCCGTTCAGTCAAATTCATGAAGGGCTTGACTATTCATCATATGAACATCATAAGCCGGATTATAATTCTTATGTTCAGACGATTCTTGCGCGGCCACACAAACCATCATTTTCCGAAGATCGTTTCCGTCTTCGTGATGTCGGTAACGTCAAGGACTACACGATGGAGGAAATTCGTCTAGGTCTGTGGAATTCGACGATGGCTGGTGGTGTGGCAAATATCTGGGGCAATCTTTTGGGAAATGCCATTGGTGCCAATGAAGGATTAACAGTGTCAGATCCGATGCCCAACCCCGAGTGGGTTAAGACAAACTCCGAGTTTTTTCGGGATAGGTTCCTGAGCGACATGATGCGGGATAACTCGATTACGAACGGTGTTTGCTTGGCACAGCCCAGCGCCACCCGTTACTTATTCTATCGAGAAAACACCACCTCCATTAGTATGAACCTGTCTATTATGGCGGGTCAACAACCTGCGGTAGCGGTAGATTCCAAACTGTCTTACCGAGAAATAGATTTGGGAAATCTAACACCGGTCAATCAGACTTGGAGCGCACCGTATGCCTCTGACTGGGCAATTGCAGTTGGGGACTTTGGTCGAAGTCAAGTTTCATTACCTTCGATCTCATCGTTTACGCCTCAAAGTGGCAATGTTGGCACCATCGTCAATATCAATGGAAGCGGGTTAGCCTCAGCTTCAGACGTTGAGTTTGGAGGGGTCCCGATATCGCAGTTTGTAGAGGTTTCCGAAACATTGATCCGAGTAGCAGTCCCGGCTGGTGCCCAATCGGGGCCAATTTCGGTGGTCACTTCTACTGGCGTTGGCTTTAGCGCAAGAAATTTTACGGTTGCTGGAAATCCTTCTGATAGTGGCTCTATTGTGTTTGAAGAAGTCGTGACTGGCGGATCGTCAAGCTCATCAGACGTGTCAACATCGACCAATGTCACGGGAGTCCCAGACCATATTTACCTGGCAGCAATAGCCAGCAAACCGAACACAACCGTGACCGGAGTAACCGGTCTTGGTTTGACTTGGAGCGAAGTAGAAGTGCAGTGCTCGGGAAGAAAACAGACCGGTATTCGCGTGTGGATGGCGTTGGGTACATCGAGCGGCGTCGGCGTCGTTAGTGCCACATTAGCTAGCAGTCCGAGCAATTCAGTAATCGCTGTGACGCGCTACTCCGGTGTTGACCCCCTGAATCCAATTGGCAGCATTATTTCAGGCAACACAAATGGCCCGCTTGGGGCCTGCGGGGGTGGGGTAGACAATACGGCTTACAGTCTCAACCTCACAACCGGGGACGCAAATTCTGTGATTTACGGTGCAACGGCCATGAGAACGAAAACGCATAGCCCTGGCCAGGATTTTTTGGAGCGCGTCGAGCAGAGTCAAGGAAGTGGCGGCGGTGGTGCCGGGTTGGCGGTTGTTGATCGAACCGCGGCAGCGGGCACCTATGTTTTGAGCGGCTCCTTCAACAAGACGGTCGACTGGGCGGTGATAGGCGTAGAGATCCGGGCGGCAGCAAGCGGTCCGTCGCCCGACATCACCGTGACCCCTGCTGGCCACAGCTACGGCGACGTCGAGTTAAGTTCAAGTGTGTCGCGGAAGTTCGGGATTCGCAACGACGGCAATGCGGATTTGAATATCACGAGTACGACGCTGACGGGCGTTGATGCGGCGGAGTTCAGCATCAGCGCCGGTGGTGGTGTGCTGCTTCTGACGCCTGGTGCCTCCGACACAGTAGAGGTCGTCTTCACTCCGACCAGTGTTGGAGCAAAAACGACCAGCCTGGACATTGCCAGCGACGACCCGGACGAAAGCCCGGTGAGCATTTCTCTAAGCGGCGTGGGCGTGCCTGTGCCCGCTCCCGAGATCACAGTGACGCCGGTCAGTCACGACTACGGCAGCGTCTTTGTGGGTCAAAGCGGGACAAAAGCGTACCAGGTTCGCAATGACGGCACCGCAAACCTGACAGTGAGTGGCGCAAGTCTGGGTGGAACGCATGCAGTCGATTTCAACATAACGCGCGGCGGAGCGGGTTTCGTTCTGACCCCTGGCGCCTCCGACA
>JAJFJH010000069.1 GCA_021774155.1 Nitrosomonas sp. | reverse complement strand
TTTTTCGTTGCATAGAATGACTGCGCACCTCAAAATCCGGGCAATCTGTCCTTGCTTTCCCACGTTGCTCGCTACGATCACTTAAGTCCGACAGACTCTGGCTGTTTGGTTTAACTAATCCACTGATACCTTATTTATGACAAATGCGCTACAACCTGTACTTATTCTACTCGCTATTGCAGTATTGGCAGTCGTGGTGTTTCGTCAGTTGCGTTTGCCGCCGATGTTGGGTTATTTACTTGCTGGTGTTGTTATTGGGCCTCATGCTTTAGGATGGATTCCTGAGAAGGAGGAAATACGCCATCTTGCTGAGTTCGGCGTGGTGTTTCTGATGTTTAGCATTGGACTTGAGTTTAGTCTGTCTAAGTTAGTTACCATGAAGCGTATTGTGTTTGGTTTTGGTACGGCACAGGTGTTCTTGACGATACTGTTCGTTATGGCTGTGGCGTGGGCGCTTGGGTTAGATTGGCGCGTCGGGTTGGCGTTGGGCTTTGCTTTATCGATGTCGTCTACCGCGATAGTTATCAAAATGTTGGCTGAGCGTCTTGAGCTTAATACCAATCATGGTCGGCAGATCATCGGTGTTCTGTTGTTCCAAGATCTAGCTGTTGTGCCATTTTTGATCATTATTCCCGTTTTAGGCAATGCGATGGGCAATGCTGATATTAACTATAGCATGGTGTTTGGTATTGCTTTGCTTAAGGCTGCGGTGGTGCTCTCATTGATTCTTTTCTTTGGACAGCGATTAATGCGGCCTTGGTTTCATATGGTGGCAAAGCAGCGATCTTCTGAATTATTTGTTCTGAATGTATTGTTGATTACTTTGGGCTTGGCATGGTTAACAGAAGCCGCAGGCCTTTCTTTGGCTTTAGGCGCATTTCTTGCTGGCATGCTGATCTCCGAAACCGAATTTCGTTATCAAGTTGAAGATGATATTAAGCCGTTCCGCGATATTTTGTTGGGGTTGTTTTTTATAACCATCGGTATGTTATTGGATATACAAGTTGTAATTGATAATTTTCTCTGGGTTATATTGATGCTAGTTTCTTTGATTGTCTTGAAAGTCGTACTGATTACGGGTTTATCGCGTTTGTTTGGTGCGGATTCAACGGTGGCGGCAAAGACGGGGATGAGTCTAGCTCAAGGCGGAGAGTTTGGTTTTGTTTTGTTGGCGCAAGCAGGCGCTATTGGGTTAGTTGAAAATGCAGTTTTGCAGCCAGTATTGGCGGCCATGGTGCTGTCTATGCTTATCGCGCCATTCATCATTGAACATAGTGAACGTGTGGTGCAACATTTTTGCAGTAATGAATGGATGCATCGTGCCATGCAAATAACAACCATAGCGGCACAAACTATGGTGGATGATAATCATGTCATTATTTGTGGTTATGGTCGTAGCGGTCAAAATGTCTCACGTTTGTTGGAAAAAGAGTTGATTCCTTTTATAGCTTTGGATCTTGATCCGCAACGTATACATGATGCAACTAATGCGGGTGAACCTGTAGTCTATGGTGATGCCGCACGGCGTGAAGTTTTAATTGCTGCGGGTCTTTTGCGAGCCAAAGTATTAATTGTCAGTTACAACGATACGCTTTCTTCTTTAAAGATTCTGAGCCATGTACAAGCTATTCGGCCTGATTTGCATGTTGTTGTTAGAACACGAGATGACTCAGATATTGACACATTGAAGGAGGCAGGCGCCACTGAAGTCGTTGCGGAAGTCATGGAAGGCAGCTTGATGTTGGTATCTCATGCAATGATGTTTTTGAATGTCCCATCCAGTCAGATTTTACGTTGTCTACGCCAAACACGTGAAGAACGCTATAAATTATTTCGTGGATTCTTTCATGGTATTACAGATGAAATGGAAGAGAGCAGTGACAAATTATTGCCTAGGTTGCTGACGGTAATTATTGTTGAAGGTGCAAATGCAGTGAATAAAACGCTGGGTGAACTTAATTTAGTGGAGCTGGGTGTAGAAGTGATGGCGGTAAGGCGGCGTAATATTCGGGGGTCGTTGCCCAGCGATGATACGCGGCTTGAAATTGACGATGCTATTGTGTTACGCGGTGCACAAGAGAGTCTTGCGGCAGCAGAGATTCGGTTGATGCAGGGTTAGTGAGTATCAATTTATGTGTGATTTAAAGAGACCCGTGGACATGGTAAGTTTGAAAGTGTATAGTCCTGATTCCATCCTGTCTCATCAGAAAATGAGGGTATTTTACTGTGTTTTGCGTAGTGACGGGATGGGTGCGCATATCATTAAATAAGAGATATAGTGCGCAATGTTCAACATTTATGGAGGGAGATATGAATAAAGCTGTTCAAGCAGTTATAGGATTGGGCCTGTTGTGTTTTGGTTTTACGCAGGCGGTTGCTGCGGTAGACATTTCTAAATTAAAGCGTGTTACACAAACATTGGTTGCGCCACCTGCAGTACCTAAGCATGATCAGGTTGCTAAAGGCGGACCAAAGATTGTTCAAGTGCGTCTGGAAACTGTTGAGAAGCTAATTGAAGTTGCACCTGGCGTTAAGGCTTGGGCAATGACTTTCAATGGTTCTGTTCCTGGTCCACTAATCGTAGTTCACGAAGGTGACTATGTTGAGTTGACATTAGTAAATCCAAAAGAAAGCACATTGGCACACAATACTGACTTCCACGCAGCTACCGGAGCATTAGGTGGTGCTGGATTGACATTAGTGCAGCCAGGTGAAGAAGTTGTTCTTCGTTTTAAAGCCATTAAGCCAGGTGTATTTGTATATCACTGTGCTCCAGGTGGAACAATGATTCCTTTCCACGTTATTTCAGGTATGAACGGTGCAATCATGGTATTGCCACGTGATGGTCTGAAAGACGCACAAGGTAAGCCATACACATACGACAAAGCTTTCTACATTGGTGAGCAAGATTGGTACTTGCCACAAGATGCTAAAGGTGCATTTAAAGAGTATGCTTCACCTGCAGCAGGTATGGCAGATATGTTAGAAGTTGCTAAAGGTCTTGTTCCTACACACGTAGTATTTAACGGTTCTGTTGGTGCAATTACTGGTGACAACGCATTGTCAGCTAAAGTTGGTGAAAAAGTTCTATTTGTTCACTCACAAGCTAACCGCGCTTCATATCCTCACTTGATTGGCGGCCATGCTGATCTATACTGGGTTGGTGGTTCATTTAGCGATACGCCACTCACAAGTCAAGAAACTTGGTTCGTACCTGCTGGTTCAGCGGTTGCTGCAGCATATGAGTTCAAACAGCCTGGTCTATATGTATACCTCAGTCATAACCTGATTGAAGCTGTATTGATGGGTGCTGCGCTTCACATGAACGTTGAAGGTGATTGGAATGACGATCTCATGACTCAGGTTACAGCACCTGATAGCTTTGACCCAAATGCAGCGGATGACCACTAAGATTCTTTAGTGCATTAATCTTAGCTGTATTTGAACGGCTCCAGCCTATATAGGTTGGAGCCGTTTTTGTTTTAAACAAATTTTTTCCTAATATTCCTGGTGACATTCAATGCCTATTAAATCGCGAATTCGCACCATCCCGCATTATCCCCATGAAGGCATCATGTTTCGTGACATTACCACCTTACTAAAAGATCCAGTTGGGTTACGTGCTACGATTCAAGAAATCACTAAACGCTACGAAGGTGCCAAGATAGACAAAGTAGTGGGTATTGAAGCGCGTGGCTTTATCGTTGGCACACCTGTTGCCTATGAACTGGGTGTGGGTTTTGTGCCCGTTAGGAAGAAAAATAAGTTGCCTGCAGAAACGGCAGGTCGTGATTACCAGTTAGAGTATGGCAGTGATCGATTAGAAATTCATCTGGACGCCATTCAACCTGGAGATCGTGTGTTATTAGTTGATGACTTGATCGCTACGGGTGGTACAGCTTTGGCAGCAGTAAATCTCATTCAGGATATGGGCGGAGAAGTCCTAGAGTGTTGTTTCGTTATAGACCTGCCCGACGTCGGGGGCAGGGCGCGTCTTGAAGCTAATGGACAGAAAGTGTTTGCACTGTGTGAGTTTGCCGGTGAGTAATTATTTTTTTTCAAGTTCAATCAGTAATTTTTCGTGAATATTTCCAAAGCCACCATTACTCATGATGAGCACTTGGTTGCCCGGTTGCGCTGTGGTTGAAATGGTTTTTATTAATTGTGTGAGATCATTAAAAAAAGCTACTTTATTACCCAGCGTTTGTAACGCGGCTTGAGCACCCCAATTTACTTGATCAGCGTAGCAAAACACCTGATCTGCAATTGCCAAACTGGCAGAAAGCTTGTCCTTCCATACGCCCATTTTCATCGTATTTGAGCGAGGTTCTAGTACAGCAATGATCTTGGCGTCACCTACTTTGTTGCGTAGGCCTTGTAGTGTGGTGTCAATGGAGGTTGGATGATGTGCAAAGTCATCATAGACCGTAATATTATTAACGATTCCACGAATTTCCATGCGTCGTTTGACATTTTTAAATTGCGTTAATGCGCTAATACCTGCTTTAATTGGAACACCCGCATGACGTGCAGCGCTGAGTGCGGCAAGTGCATTCATGCGGTTGTGTTCTCCTAACAAATCCCACTGCAGCGTGCCTTGATGCGTGTCTCTAAGATAAATCTCAGTTTGGTTATTGGCAATTACTGTGTGCCAACCTGCTTTAGTACCAAATGCTTCAACAGGTGTCCAGCAGCCTTGCTCTAGTACACGTTTTAGACTCGCTTCACTGTCATTGGATACAATTAACCCGTTATTTGGAATAATGCGGACTAAATGATGAAACTGGCGCTCAATCGCGGCTAAGTCTGGAAATATGTCGGCATGATCATATTCCAAATTATTCAAAATGGCCGTTCGGGGCTGATAATGCACAAACTTGGAGCGCTTATCAAAGAAAGCCGTGTCATATTCATCGGCTTCAATAACAAAGAAGGGGGACGCCTCACTTTGACTTGAGTTTGAGGCATTAATATTGCCAAGTCTTGCTGAGATACCAAAATTTTCAGGCATACCACCAATGAGAAACCCCGGGCCTAAACCAGCATATTCGAGTATCCATGCAAGCATTGAACTGGTGGTTGTTTTGCCATGCGTCCCTGCAACCGCCAATACCCATTTGTCTTTTAGAATGTGTTCAGAAAGCCATTGTGGGCCAGAAATATAAGGTAAATGTTGATTGAGTATTTCTTCCATCAAAGGATTGCCGCGTGTCACGACATTACCGACGACATAAATATCGGGCGTTAGTTTTGTTTGCTCTGGCGCGTAGCCTTCAATGAGTTCAATGCCTTGCGACTCAAGTTGTGTACTCATGGGTGGGTACACGTTAGAATCACAGCCTGTTACTTTATATCCTGATTCACGTGCAATGGCTGCGATTCCGCCCATGAATGTACCGCAAATTCCGAGTATATGAATATGCACAACATGCCTTTGTTAGAAATTGATATAGGTTTATTTTATAACAGGTTGAAAATAAGGGTTACAAATGTTTGCATTGATAAAACTGCCTAAATCTAATTGAATACCATTAATTGGTGACAAAGAATAATTCCAAAACGATTCACTATAGAGGCCGGTTTGCGCCATCGCCGACAGGTCCGCTTCATTTCGGTTCTTTGGTGGCCGCAGTGGGTAGCTATTTAGAGGCCAAGACGCATGGCGGTGATTGGTTAGTTAGAATTGAAGATGTCGACACGCCGCGTGAAGTGCTGGGCGCATCGAGCAATATTCTCCATACGCTTGAACATTTAGGTATGAACTGGGATGGTGACGTAATTTATCAAAGTCAGCGTGGCGCACCATACCAGGAAGCGATTCATTTACTAACGCAGTTAAATCTGAC
>JAJFJH010000068.1 GCA_021774155.1 Nitrosomonas sp. | reverse complement strand
CCACTCTCATTTCGGTCGGCGGTCGAGTTCCGCCTGGGCAAAATAAGCTGAGGCCTTGCGCAATATCTCATTAGCACGCTTTAATTCTCGATTCTCACGCTCCAGTTCCTTGAGTCGATCACGGTCCAAATTTGACATCCCGCCTCGAATACCCTGATTAGCTTCTGAGTGGCGCACCCAAGTACGCAGAGTCTCTGTTGTGCAACCTATCTTTGGAGCTATCGACATCATCGCCGCCCACTGAGAAGTATAGTCCCCTTGATTTTTATAAACCAGCCGGATAGCTCGTTTTGGCTTGTTTATTCATTACTTTATTTTCTCAAGAAATGGAGTCTCTTGTAAACACCCGGGGCGATCCAGTGGGTATGACCCTATTGGTTCAAATACCAAGCAACAGAAGGGATTCCATAGGATCAGGTAACGGAAGGGGTTTCTCAGGACTAGGTAACGAAATGGATTTTTCATCAAGAGTTAATTCTGGTATCTGGTTTAAAATTTCCTCAAAAGTAGAAGAGTCAGTTATTGAACAAGTGTAACCATCAATTTCAGGCTTATCATCCTTAACACAAGGTGCAACCTTAGCTAGATATGCTACGTTGAATCTATCTGAACATTCTTGATTCGTCAACCCAACTTCAGGGCAGTTTTGGTTAGACAATACATTACCTTTAGGATATTCTCGTAATTTCATCACATAATCTGGAGCTTGTTCTTTAAAGAACACTTCGAAATCATTACCGCTTTGTTTATTGTAGTTGTATACAAAAGTTCTAGATGGTACCGTTACTGCAGCTTCTCGATATGTCGTTTCGAGCCCTGTCAAAATTGCCTGCGGTGTTAATGAAAGATATTTATTGGGAGGCCCAGGATTTTGAATAAACTCAATGTCTCTCAGTAAAGTATACTTAGGTACATACCTAGAGTTTCTTTCAGAAATATTTACAAAATTTCGCAGATAAGCATCATCGACTACAGTCACAGGTGTAATATTAACGCCGGCCTCAGGCTTGCCGTTTTGAATGAAAGCGGGCAAGTCTATTCCTATTCCAAACCCTTCTACGCGTATGTTTTTAAGTGCAACATGTCCAGATTGATATGGGTGGTTATATAAGCTTATTCCCTTACTTACCAAAGACTCAGCATTTTTATTAGTTATCTTTTGATCATTAATGATGGTGATCTTACTATAAGAAGCTGATATGTTTCTTTGCGAATAAAGTCCAATTTGTTTGTTATGCCAGAGCATTAAATCACTTATATGGCCTACCACAGATGAAAAACTTATCCACGCCCCCTCACTGTTTGCATACGCTTCATTATTCTTAGACAGTTTAATTGATGGAGCAGGTAAATGTCTCTTGAGTATCCAATGCGTGGGATTACCTATATCAGCTCCTCTAAATTTTGGTATATTTGGTTGATTTATTACAAAACCACGAGAACGCGCATTATACATTAACCCAGCAAACGCAGAGTTAGCAGCCACATTACCTGTTACATAGTTATCAAGTCCGGTAAACCAAAGAGCTGAGCCTTCGTATCCAAAGTCACCAAATCCTGCAGATCGGTCAAGCCCAGCAACACCTCCGTATCTTGGCTTATACATACTTTCGATCATGGTACCGACCTTGACTACAAAATTATTACTAAATACATTCTCTTTTTCATTTCCTTCTTCAGTCATGATACCTGCGCCATCAACATTATATACAATATTATTGTCAACAAATCCAAAGTGTGAATTATGTACCGTAATTCCCCATTTTTCTCCGTCTTCAATACTGATTCCAGCTACGATAAATTGATATCCAGTATTTGAGTCGTTTACAGGACCCATAAGGTGATGAAAATGTATAGGATAGCGTCCTATCTGATTTGTTCCTATATGAGTAACCTCGCCATTTTTTATTACCGTGTTATCAAGAGGTTCTGCAGTAGTGCGTCCCATTCCAATAAATGAAGTGTATCTGACATCTACTTTGGCTCTTTCTGTAAACATCACATGTCCTCGAACTCCTTTTGGGTTTTCGGAACGAATTACAATATTTCTAGTTAGGTTTCCGATATGAGGTAGCGCCAATAGATTCCCGTCTGTGTCATAAGCTCCTAAATGATCATAAGTAAGAGGCCTGCTTAAAGTGATGGTGTTTTCTGAGATTGCAGAAATATAAAGTTCCTCTAATTGAAGATCGATCGGTTTTGGTGTGTCCCTAGAAGAAATACGAGTTATAGGAGTCTGTCGTGTATCTGGTAATACCAACTTATCTCCCACTGACCAACCAGAAGGAGTTGACTCTAGCGTGAGAGTGATGTGACCAGCTTTTGGTTCTTTCGATAATCTGGACCAAGTTGGAGCCTTTGCTTTACCATGCATATTAACCTCACCAAGCGCAACAATTCCTGCTCCGTACTGAAGAGGGTCATAAGCGCTTGTATCTGAATCAGGAACAGAAGTGGCTAAAGGTCTATCTGCGATAATTATCTCAGCTTTAACGTTTGAAGCTATTGGACTAGACTTTACACCAACATCCATCCGACCTTCACGATAAACTAGGATAGTACCTACCTTTAACTTGGTGTTCTTAGTGGTATCAAATTTCAAAATTCCTTTGACACCCAAAGCAGCTAGAGCGGAATCACTGGCACCGTCGTATTTAACGACATGTCCAGGTTCAACTCTAACAACATCATTTATCCTAGGAATCCTCCCTTGCGTCCATGTAGATACATCAAACCAATTGCCACTTTGTTTTGATGTGATGGTGGGGCTTGCAGTAAAGTTTGGAATAGTATCTTTATGTGTTGAAAATGAGCCAGGACTATCTACCAAAACAGATATCGGATGCTGATGTGCATCAGCAACAATTTGACCGTAAGTAAAATTAATTTCTATTAAATAAGTAGAGGAAAAAAAAATCAGTCCTAGTATTAACGACGATAAGCTAATAGTAGATTTCATATATCAATACCGTTAATGAATTCTGGGGACATAATACTTAATTCAGTTAATGGAATGGATGCTCACCATAAAATTAGAAATCAGTGTTTGTTGGAGTGAAAATGATGGTCACCCCTTGCATTGGATAATTCCATTCTATTGTTCATAATTCAACTATAAGTAGTTGTGACCAAATTTCAGTAAAAAAATTCCTATTTCCGCAAAACTTCAAGTAACTCCTTTGTCGGTTGCCCATTAATAGTTAAGTTCGTGTCGGCCTGAAAAGCCCGAATAGCCTGACGTGAGCCCCTGCCGAGGATGCCGTCAACTTCACTGTCGTAGTAGCCTTTTTCTGTTAAGCGTTGTTGTATTTCAAATTTTTCTTCTAAGTTTAGAGAATCTGCAGGGCGTGCCCAGGATTGTATGAGTCCTTCACGTCCAGCTAGGCGGTTAGCAAGGACGCCAACGGTTAACGCGTAAAAATCAGAATTGTTGTAACGTTTGATGACAAAGAAATTGCGGGTCATCAAGAAAGCAGGGCTTTCTGAACCAGTCATCAAGTTGAGCACGGCATTTTTTTCTGGGCGAGGAAATGACTTTCCTTCTGGACGGACAAAGCCAAGTTTTTCCCATTCAGCCAATGTTTTAGTTTGGTCTTCATATTGTAGGCCATTTGCTGGTAGCTTAACCTCATAGCCCCAGGTTTCTCCTGAGCGCCAGCCGTTTTTTTTCAGAAGATTGGCCGCCGTGGCGAGTGCATCCGGTACGGAGTTCCATATGTCACGAACACCGTCTTCATCCATGTCGATGGCGTAAGCTTGGTAGCTCGTGGGAATAAATTGTGTGTGTCCCATCGCGCCCGCCCATGAACCCATCAGGTCGGTGGTCGTAATGTCACCCGATTGTAAAATTTTTAATGCGGCAACGAGTTGGGTGCGTGCAAATTTCTGGCGTTTTTTGTCTGCATAGGCAAGTGTTGCTAAAGATCGTGGCACATAATGCAGGCGGCTGGTGCGTTCAAGCGCTGCGCCATAGTTTGATTCAACTGACCAGATGGACAGTAGTGTGGCAGCATCAACACCGAGTTTTGCTTCGATAACGGTGAGAGTTTCCGCATGCTGCTTTGCCATTTTTAAGCCATTGTTAATACTTAATGGATTCACCCGGGCATCCAAATAATCCCAAATTTTGCTGGTAAATTCGGGTTGGAAATTGGCTTTTCTTAGGACATCTGCGTCAGGGGTTGTTATTCCTTTAAATGCGTTGTCGTATGTTGACCGTTCAATGCCATTTTTAGCTGCTGTGTTATAGAAATCATCTATCCATTTTTGGAAATCTGCGTCTGCACTGGCATTTAATGACATCAAGCCTAAAAAAATAGCCATTGATGTGATGCTTACTCTAGAAATTAAACATTCAAAATATGTCACGAGATTTATCCTGTAATGGTTCATTTTGATTCCCATAGCATAACGCTATTCAAAAAATATTGGGCAGTAAATTGCTTGTTAGTATTTATGTTTGTGACTTTTGTCATAATAAAAAATTGCAGGTCCAATAATAGTAACTATTAAATAAATTTTTGATATAAATAACATTGCATTGCTTGATATTATTAATTCATGATATGAATGTTGCTAGTAAAACCTTCAAAAGGACAAGTCATGATGAAAAGCTTTAAAAATGCACTTAAGTTGGTATCGGTTCATGAAGGCGGGTGGGCGGATCATCCGAATGATCCAGGCGGCGCGACCATGAAAGGTGTTACGTTAGCCGTTTATCGACGCCACTATGGAGAGAATAAAAGTAAGGATGGTTTGCGTAATATCACGGATGCAGAACTTGAGGTAATTTATCGCTCGGGTTATTGGGATAAATGTAGTTGTGATGAACTGCCTGCCGGTGTTGACTATGTTGTGTTTGATGCGGCGGTGAATTCAGGTCCTGGGCGTAGTGCAAAATGGTTACAAGGCGCAGTTGGAGCTAAGCAGGACGGTGGTATTGGACCGAAGACACTTGTCAGAGTGAAGGAACAAATAAATACAAGGCAGATGACCAATAACATGTGTGATCGGCGTTTAAACTTTTTAAAAAGCCTCTCTACCTGGGCTACGTTTGGCAAAGGTTGGGGACGGCGTGTTGAGGGTGTTCGTGTGACTGCCATTGCTTTGTGCGGTGGCAGTCTTGTTAGTGAAAGCCATGCGCCGTCAGTAGATTTTAAAACTGTCAAAAAAGGTTCAAAAGGGGAGTGGGTGCGCAAACTCCAAGAGGCACTTAAAATTCAGGTGGATGGGAAATTTGGAAGTGATACAGAAACGGTTTTAAAAGCTTGGCAACAAGATCATGGGCTTGAGGTCGATGGCATCGCAGGTCGCAATACCTATCGAGCACTCGGTTTATTGGCTTAACAGAGCGGCATAGACGTAGGCAACGATCGATTCTGCGATTCCTGTATGGTTAACTTGAATGTACCGTTTTTTGGTGTGTTTGATCGTTGAATAAAATACCCTGCTGCAAGTGGCGGGGTATTAACTACGTTCTTCGCTCTGCTGGTTTTTTAGAGTTAACTTGGTGATACTGAACTCCGCGATTGGGCAGCTACTTTTGCAAGTATTATTTGTCTGTCCGTTAAATATAAAAGCGCGGCTATCTTCCGAATAACATGCCGCTCATGAGCATCAATTTTGCCATCGGCGAGCGCGATAAGCCAGAGGTCTTCGATTAACTCGCAACGTTGTAAATTATTCCAAGAGTCACATAATTGACGCGTGAAGCCCTGCAAACCAATAGATTCATCGGAAGCATCCTCAGCTAAAGCAACTAATTCAGCTATTTCTTCACGAGATAAATCAAACTGCTTGCGCAGTTGTTCGGCCATCTGCTGATTCTCAAACAGGTGAATGTCGTTATCCGACTTGATTACTTCAAACATTAGGGTTGCAGCAGCTAATGCGATATCGTGTGAATTCGGTTTCGTTAAGGCGTTGCTGTCAGTAAACCGATTTTTTACAAATTGTTTAAATGTTTTTAGCATATTGAAGCTTGGTAACTTTATTGTGTGTCAAGTTTCGTCTCAAATATGTTAGGACTCAAAAAATTACTTCTTGTCTGGTTCTGGAAAATGTTTTTTCGCTTTTTCAAACGCTTGTTGCATAGATTTTTTAGACTTGCTAAGTCCAGCTTGAATGTCTTCCCATGCGCTTTCTGAACTGCTTTCAAGTTGGTCCAATTTTTCTTTTGTTTGGTTTAGCTCCTGCTCGAGTTCATCAAGGTGTGGCTGAATCTTTTCTTGCGCTTCTTTCATTCCCAGATGCATTTGCAACTTAACTTCATCGACTATAGACTGCAAATTTTCCAGTTCAGCTTGTAATTGTTCTTTCACTGTTTTTCCACTCATTTCATTTTCCCCTTTTCAAAATTTATAATTCAACTGAGTACGTCCGACCTTTTTAAAATATCTTCACTGCATCGTCAGTTTGATTGTGCTCGAGCAGTGGCCAATTGTTCACTCTATATAATACAGGAACGCTGGTTAACTTGCTCCAAGTCTTATGAAGGGTGCTGCCAAGTTTGCTGTATCTGAGCGACCTCAGTGCCGGGAGCCTAGCGAGAGCTAACTTTGTATAAAGTTACTGATTTAAACATAAAGATATACATAAAAATCTCAAGCCCTATTATTATTCACATTTCTTTTAGTTCAAACGAGAATATAAAAATGACTTACAAAGAATATAAAGTTTTACATGTAACTGAAGGCGGTTTGGGGACGATCATTTTTGGGGCTTCCGGCATTCCTATTAAGCAATTGGAAGTAACACTCAACACGGAAGCCGCAGATGGCTGGGTGCTCATCTTTCAATTTGTGGAACAGAAACGATTTTTGCTTTTCTGGAAACGTGAAGCTGTAATTATAACCTTGGCGCGCTAGGAGACATTCTGACTTTAACCATGATTAGTAAAATAATGACATCTCGTTCCAAATAATTGGAGAGAATTAAAGTGGAATCAAAAGAGGCTATTCAGCAAAAAGAAGAGCATATTCGTCAGCTAGTCCGTGCACTGCCTGATCACAAAAGGTTAAAGTTTTTCAAGGAAACAGAAATGAAATTAAAAGATGCGGATACTTATGCAGCACTTAACTTTGTCTTTGTCGCTGGGATTCATCATTTTTATCTTGGCAAATGGGCGCGCGGCTTGGTCAATATCATTATTTTCTTTACTGGCGTGGTCATGTTGTTTACCGGTCTTATAGCTATTGGAATATTTATACTCATTGCTATCACCATTGTTGAACTCTATGCGCTTTTCAGAGCGCAACTGATTGTTCAGGATTACAACAATAATCTTATGGAAGCCATCTATCGCGATATCAACAAAGAAGCCTAAAGCGTTGGAACCGTTACTGGATCCAAGGACGTTTCTCTGGCCGTACTCAATAACGCGGGCGTACTTTTAATTAAATATGGGTTTCACCGTGCTAAGCAGTTAATAGCTTTGCATAGTATCTCTGTGAAACTGTAGTTGATGGCAAGTCCTCGGTTCTGGGTCAGACCAAGAGAGGTAGATAGAAAATAGAAAGGGATTGCATGGATAGCATTATTAATTATGGAGCCTATTAAGTGCAACGCAATAAAAATTGAACAATCGACGTTCAGACAGATCAATCAAGGCCAATTGAAAACATGCTTTGCCAGGGCGGACTTCAAAATAAAAAAGCCTACATCGGCTGCAGGCTTCTAAATATCCGGCTCCCTGACCAGAGTTTAAACCTGGAATGAACGGATCAACAGTCGTTTTAACACGCCAATCTTGCAACTATTACTCGCGCCAACGCTCGCCAATAGCCATCATTTTTGTCACGTTTTGTCTTTTTAACATCCTGCAGTGTATTGAATTGTTTCAGATAAAAAATCGATGGTTTTTGTATAAAGGCAATAAACTATTCGGCACGCTATGTCGATCATGATCGCTTTGTATTAATTCCTGTATGGATTGACTTATTCCACAAGATCAAGAACTTCTAGTTGCTGGATTTCAAAACGAATCGGCTCAGACTCAACTAGCTTCATGTCAGTTACGACCTTAGTGGTGATATTGCCATCAGCATCAATAATAAATACTTCAGGTAATATCAGTGTTTGATCGGCTACAATGTAGTGCGTAGGCATTGTTTCCTCAGGAAAGCCCAGTGCCATCCAGTTTTTTACCGCTTGTTTTTCATTATCATTTAATCTAAGTGCACTGTTTGGAGGCATTCTCATTAGTTCGACAGCTTGGTTTACAATTTTGTCTCCCTGCTGTTTAGCGCCCTCGAAGGTGTCAAAATTAACACCTTCCGGCGCAAAATTTCGTGCAGATTCTCCGTTCAGCTGAGATGAATGGCAACCAAGGCATTTGGGGCGGATGATTTTCTCAAGGATGCCATTGTCACCATTATAAGTAGGAACAAGAGTGTCTTCTAGTTCAGTAACTTGTGCAACGGTAGATACGCTAAAAGTACAAATAAAGAAAGATAAAAGCAAACTCAGTAGATTTTTCATTATTTTGCTCCGTGTTTAGTCTAATAGAAAGATTTATCCGGTTACCATTCACCAAAACAATCACCATTTGGATGGAATGTTAAGGCGGACTCATGTTGCAAAAACTACACTATACCTTACGGCGGTGCACGATAATTATAGTCCAAAATCACGCGGGAGTTTGGGGGTATAATGCTCATTTCATAACTAGCTAATGTAGTTTCAGTATGCCAGTACGTGAGTTTTTTAACATACTCTATATGCTAAATTTAGTTAAGTTATGCATCCTCATAATTCCAGAGTTCCTGTTAGCTGCAGGAGCTAAACTCCGAAACTTTGATTTAAAATGTCAGAAGAAAAAATTAATAAAACAAAAAGTAGAATTACCTTATTAATCATAATTCTAATACTGTGTTCTCCAGTCTTTATAGCAACAACGTATTATTTAATGGGATATAACCCTGGAAGTATTAATTATGGTGACCTACTTGAAGTGCAAAAATTAAAAGGTGATGGCGTTAATCAAATTGATAACACCATATTTAGAATGAAAGATTTGCATGGAAAATGGGCGATGGTCACAATTGACTCTGGTGAATGCAATGAAGCCTGCCAGTCAAAATTATATTATATGCGTCAAGTTAGAATCATACAGCATACTGAAAAAGATAGAGTAGAGCGGTTGTGGCTTATAGATGACAACAAAACAGTTTCAGACGAATTGCTCGAAGAGTATAAAGGCACTTTATTTATTAATGCTAAAGACAGTGAGTTTGTTAAGGCGATTGAAACTGAAGATAAGCATCGAAAACATATCTATCTGGTGGACTTTATGGGCAATCTAATGATGCGATTCCCAGAAGAATTAGACCCAAAAAAAATGAGTGAGGACATTAAGCGTTTATTACATGTTTCGCAGTTAGAACATTAAATGGTGGTAAACGCTGAAAAAGTAGCTGAATTCATTTGCAAACAACATCAATTGCTCTGACCCCATTGATTCTGCAAATGACAGTTTAGCGAGTCCGATGCAGCTACTTGTTAGGCAAATTCTCTTTCTGAGTTTTAGCGATGGAGTTCGCCGGCCCTCTCAGGCTGGTAAGTTACCGCTTTTATTTTAACTTTTATTAGCCCGCCACCGGGTTTGGGCCATTCAATCTCATCTCCTTGGGAAAGCCCAAGTAGCGCACTCCCAACTGGTGCAAAAATAGATATTTTATTTCCGCTTGAGTCAATGTCCTTTGGATATACAAGGGTTAGCATGAACTCGTCTTGAGACGACTCAACAACAAATTTAACAGTTGAGTTCATTGTAACTATTGTTGGAGGAATGTCCGTCGGCTCTACTATATTTGCGCGATCAAGTTCTGCCTCAAGTTCATTTTTTCCTGCAAAGCTATTTTCTGGTATTGACTCAATTAATTTATACAATCTATCGGCATCTAATGATGAGATAGTTATTTCTGGTCTTGCATTCATTACATATCCCCAATAATGGTGTAAACAATTTGCTGAAAAGTACGGTTGGGCCTAGCGTCTCAATCAGTAGAGACGCTAGCAGTAGGTTGTATTGTGATTTGTTAGTTGGCGTGAGCTTAAAAAAATGCCAGATATTTATCTGACATACACTCTTTTGCTATCCATTGACGTATAGTTGGCTCATCAAAGTTTGTTTCTGAAAACTGCAGGAAGTGACAGGTCTATCGTTCCAGCATGAAGCATCTTCCTGAATGTTATTTTAAGAACGATGCTTGTCTGTGTACCACGCAGTAAACGGCATGATAACAGCAAATATTGCCAGTTCGGTTAATGATTCGTTTGCCATTATTTGCCCTTTTACGCAGACTACAAGAAACAATCAGAAATGAGATTGCTACAAAAACATCAATGCTAGTACGTCGGTGATAGTTACTTCGTTGTCGATAAAGCCACCCAATAATGCAATAATAACAAACGCAACAGCCACGTTAGCAGACACTTTGGCCAAACCCTCCGAAATATACAAGATTTCGTGAGACAAGCATATACCAATACTCACATTAAATCAAAAGGGCAGATCTGTGCTAAATGGCTTCTGCTATTTACCGTGTCAATCCCGCATACAACACTGGTAGTTTTTCCGGTAATCGCTCCACATGATCTACCACCATGTAATTTCGTTCACCAAAAATCCTTGAGACATATTGATCTGCCCGCGGATCTAAACTCATACAAAAAGTAACAACACCTGAACGCGCTGCTTCTTCCACCGCTTTTTTTGTGTCGTGGCGTAAATACTGCGGATCGCGGACATCAATATCAGCCGGTTCGCCGTCGGTGATGACTAGCATCAGTTTTTTGGCGGACTTTTGCAGTTTTAGATAATGCGCAGCATGGCGAATGGCGGAACCCATGCGGGTGGAGAGTTGTCCGGTCATGCCGGCCAATTTTGCTTTGGGGATTTCGTTGTAGGTTTGGTCGAAGTCCTTGTAGCGATAGTATTCCACGTCATGGCGGCCATCGGAGCAGAAGCCGTGGATGGCAAATGGGTCGCCGACTTTGTCGATGGCGTTGGCTAGTAAGACGGTGGCTTCTCGGGTTAGGTCGAGTACGGTAAATTCTTGCCCGGCGACTTTGTCGTTGGTGGATTCTGACAGATCGAGCAGCACCATGACTGAGATATCGCGGATTTTCCTGACAGAACGCATCATGATGCGCGGGTCTGGTTGCATCCCCATGCGCATGTCGATCATGGAGCGAATGGCGGCATTGATGTCGATTTCGTCGCCGTCTTCGAGTTTGCGTATGCGTCGTACGCCTTGTGGCTGCATGGCGTCTAGCAGAAATTTCATGCGTCCAATTTCGCGTTTGTACTGGATGGCGATTTCGTCGATTTGCTGGACGTCACCCATTTTGGCGCGTTTTTCTTGTACCGTGGCCCAGTCTGGGCGCTCTAGCTGAATCTGATAATCCCATTCGGAATAGTGATAGGGTGGTGAGATGGGTTCTTTGCCTTCGGATTCATTGTAGGAAATGCCCATATCTTCGTAGGGGAAGAATTCAGTGTCCATGACCCAGATTTCTTGCGCGTCATCACCTGCAGTTTCAACTTCTACTTCATTTGCCAGT
>JAJFJH010000067.1 GCA_021774155.1 Nitrosomonas sp. | reverse complement strand
TCATTCTTAAAGACCAAGAATATCACTTTGGTATTAATGACACCGTAGCTGGGGATTATCAAACGCGTGAAGACTTTAATCCTGTCGTCATGACTATTTATGATGCATGGGACACAGAGAAAACTTCTGCAAAGTCTTCACGACAGGATGCGCGTGCTGCCATTGCGCGTGGTCAAAAAATATTCAACGAAGCGCCTCTCCAAATTCGTGGCGTCAGCGGCTTAAATGATGTGCTTGGCGAAGATGTCATTCCAGGCACCTGCACCACCTGCCACAACACACCCAACGCCGGCAATCATTCCGTTCCACTCCCATTAGACATCGGCATTTCAAATCCTATACGTCGCACCGCTGATATGCCACTGTATACCTTGCAAAACAAAGAAACTGGCGAAACGGTTCAAACCATGGACCCAGGTCGTGCGCTGATTACAGGCAAGTGGGAAGACATGAATCGTTTCAAAGGCCCTACCCTGCGTGCCGTTGCCTCAAGACCACCTTATTTCCATGATGGCTCGGCAGCCGACATCGACGCCGTTGTTACTTTTTATGTCGGACGATTTGCTATGCCCTTAACCGAGCAAGACAAAGCAGATCTTGTTGCCTTTCTAGCGGCGCTGTAAACCTGTAAACATTAACTTACCGCTAATTAATCCAACATCCCCGCTCAGGCGGGGATCCAACAACCCACTCAAAACCAAAACCTTTTGCCATCCGGTGTAGAACGTTGTATCTTGCTGAATCACTATTCACTGGCATCTGGTCATGGCATCTCCGTCTGACGCGCAAGATAAAAAGAACACTGGTTGGTTATCTAAGATATTCGGTAAAGGTCATCACACCGATAAAACCAACGCGCGTGACTTAGTGGACAAATCCACCGCACAAGATTCCTCAACACAAAAAATTGAAGCCTTGCTGGAGTCAGTCAATAGCGCCTCACAGCAAGTGCGTAATTTCTACATCACGTTATTACTGGCCGGGTTTTATATTGCGATGATCATCTGGTCGACGACAGATGTGATGTTGTTAAAAGAAACACCGGTCAAACTACCCATTTTAGATGTCGAACTGCCCATCACCGGGTTCTATTAGTTTGCACCGTTTTTCTACCTACTGTTGCATTTCAACCTATTACTGCAGTTAGGCCTGCTGTCCGACAAAATACACCGCTTTGATGACGCCGTCGCTACCCTCGAAGAAACGGATACACGTGAACATTATTACTCGCGTTTATTCTCATTCGCCTTCACGCAAGCCTTAAGTGGTCGGCGGCATTTTTGGTTTCTAAAATTTCTACTCACCTTGATGGTATGGATCACCATCATTTGGCTGCCATTGTTTCTATTGATTGGTCTGCAAGTGGGTTTCCTCGCCTATCACAGTGAAGACATTCTGTTTTGGCAACGCTTTGCCATTGGGCTGGATCTTGTTTTTTTGGCCATATTTTGGCCCATAATTCGCTCACGAGATGGCAATGGTTTAGTTTGGATCATGCAAATTGCCCGCAACATCATTTCGGGTCTAATGACGTGTCTCTCTCCGATACGTAGTTGGATCAGTTGGTGGTTACCCATACCCCACGAAATTATACTTAGCACTCAAGCAATGCAACCAACCAAAATTTTCTGGAAAATTATTCTTTGAAAGCAGTGTCATCATAATCACAGGGATATCTGTCGTTGTCTTCTCATGGGGGGTTGCCGTTTTACCTGATAGTCAGAATGAAAAATCAATGGCTAACTTAGTACCCGAGAAATGGTTAACTGAAGGACCGCTCAGCGATGCAAACAAAGAAGGTCTACCCTACTTTCGTCTAACAGAATATCTTTTTGATAAAACCTATCAAAAAGACTCGGATCAAACACAAGACAGTATTTTTAACCGCAATTTGAGAATCAAAGAACAACTGCTGATTGCGAATGAATTAGCAGCTGAAGATGAAGACGATTTAATCAATGACGGTGAAGAAGCACGCAAGGCAGCATTAAAAAAAATAACGGGTTTAATACTTAGTGGTCGAGATTTTCGCTATGCAGACTTCTCTGAGGCACGTCTACCCAAAGTAAATTTTGAGGGTGCCGATAGCAAACCTTCCAATCTCAACTATGCGAATTTTTATCAGGCCATGCTGACAAATGCGCGGTTGAATAATTCCGCACTCCAGGGCGCAAATTTGCTTGGGGCCAAGCTCCAGGGCGCAGATTTGTTTCTGGCCAATCTCCAGGGCGCAGTTCTAGCAAATGCAAACCTAACACTTTCTAACCTATCAGGCGCACAATTTGACCCGCTTACTGATCAAGAATTAGCATCATTGTTTGATGAAATGTCTAAAAGTATCGATGACACTAAACGTCGAAATCAAGTCAAAAAAACATTAACAGAGCGAACACTAAAACCCACCACACTGGCTGAGGCAACGGGTGAGTACATCTGGGCAGATGAGCCATATGGTGATGTTGTTCACACACTATTGTACGGTTTTGGAAATAATCTTAATGCTGCTGAAAATGAGTCAAAATATCAACATATGCTAACTACCTATTTAATTGAGCTTTCGTGCCAAGACCAATGGAGAGCTACGGGTATTATCAAATACCGGATCAATGAGGATTCATTTGGCAGCAATCTATCACAATGCCTGCTCTTATTAAAAGACCAGAAAAACCAATCTGACCAATTGGTTTGTCCTGCTCTATCCAGAATTGACGAAGCTACTGTCACAAGATTAAAAGAAATAGTAGCGAATAATGACCCAGACAACCCGACTCAACATGCTTTCATTTGTCAAACTGAGCTTTCAGACCCGCCATCTGGCAGCACAAATCCATAAAGCATCACCCAATCAATCATCGATATCAGTTAAAAACTTTTATTTCTCCTGTCACCCATTCAACCTACTCGCAAAAATAAGTTAGAATACTCGCTTTAAAATAATCTTTTTCTGGAGTCTCTGGATGTCAATGGCTGACCGCGATGGCGTAATTTGGTATGACGGAGAAATGGTTCCCTGGCGGGATGCCAATACTCACGTGCTGACCCATACGCTGCATTATGGGATGGGTGTGTTTGAAGGTGTGCGTGCTTATGAGACGGCGCAAGGCACGGCAATTTTTCGTTTGCAGGAGCACACGGACCGTCTGTTTAATTCGGCGCATATTTTCATGATGAAAATGCCGTATGACAAAGCCACACTGTTGCAGGCGCAACTGGATGTGGTGAAACAAAACAACTTGGCTTCTTGCTATATCCGCCCGATTGCATTTTATGGCTCTGAAGCCATGGGGCTTTCTGCTAAAACGCTGTCGGTACATATAGCGATTGCGGCTTGGTCGTGG
>JAJFJH010000066.1 GCA_021774155.1 Nitrosomonas sp. | reverse complement strand
AAATTCCCCTTAATAAATCTTGGCTTGGAGTGCTTCGCTATTCATTGAATCATTTAACCCAAGGGCCAGGCGATTCCGGTGAATGTAAAAGGCTCCCCTTCAAGACTCTATACATTTTTCACCCCCCGGATGCTCTGATTTGGTTTCAAGTGACCAACTGGAGATCAGTTTCCCCGCCACTGTTGGCAACTTATCATCTGCAAACGCAAATAAATCTTCTGGCGTGTCTAGATCAAAGGCTAGCCCCGGCCTGCGAATGATGGACAGTTTGGCGCCTTGCGCCCGCGCCGCTGCGCAGTGTCGTTCAAAACTCTCCGGACCAAAGGAAAAGTCGATGAGACCAGGGGGCGAAATTCCCAAAGCATTGGTACCCAGATCGCGCTCAGCAGGTGCGATGGTCACGCTCGGCGCGCCGCCGTGCTGGGAAAGCAAAGCATCAACATCATCAGAACTGATCCGGGGGAGATCAGCCGGCAGGATCAAGAGCGATTTTGCGCCCTGATCTTTTAAGCGATGCGTAGCGTTTCCCAGAGCGGCATTGAGGCCGCTGGGCCTTAAGTCTTCAATAAACACCACACTAAAAGCGCTGGCGATGTCCCTCACAAGAGGGTCATCGCTGATGATATGTATAAGGGCGCCAGTACTGTTGATCTCACCGCTATTTGTCAGGGCAGTCAGTACATCGCACAAAAGGGCAAGCGTCAGCGCACGGCGTTGGTTCGGCGACAATAGATCTGCCAGGCGCGATTTGGCCTGGCTCGTGTTTTTGACCGGAATGAGAATGTACATGACTCATGCATTCCTTGAAATCCGTATATCGTTTGCGAAGTCTAACACGCAACTCGCCAAAGCAATGCGGTCATCTAAGCTTTGCATATGAATCGAAACAGCGCGTGTCTCCAGCCCCATCGCATTCAGAGGGGCAAGCACATCCTCGTCTTTATCATCCACCACAAACCCATCGAGGAGGTCGCCATAATGCCGGGCAATGGAAAGGGCATTGGGACTGACCTCCAACTCCGCCATGATTTTGACTGTTGGGCCTTTGATGGCTTGGCCATGAATGAGTGGTGAGACGGCGATGACCGGCGCAGGCGATCCAGCGAGCCCCTCCTTCACACCTGAAAGGCTGAGCAGAGGGTCAATGCTCAAATAAGGATTTGAAGGGCAGATGATTATGGCCGCCAAATCAGGATCATTGAGGGCGGCACTGAAGCCCTCCGAAAGTGCGGCCTTCTCCGCGCCTGCAAAAACAATGGACTTAACTTGAGGGGAGCAGCGCTCACGGACAAAATAATGCTGAAACGGCAGAATTCCCTTATCCGTGACCACCTGCGTGCGCACTGGGTCGTCAGACATCGGAACGATATCAGCGATAATACCAAGTTTTTTGCTAAAAATTCGCGTAATAGCGCTGAGCGTCTCTCCACTGCTCAAGCGGCGCGTGCGTTCCACATGAAGCGCAAGGTCCATATCTCCCAACTGAAACCAGTCTTCATCACCAACTTGTTTCAATGCCGCCATGAAATTCCAGGTTTCCTTGGCCCGGCCCCATCCCTTCAATGGATCAGCTAATCCTGCCAAGGTGTAAAGCACTGTATCCAGATCCGGCGAGATATGAAGTCCCAGGTGTGTGAAATCATCACCGGTATTGACCGCGACGGTGAGCAGTTCGCTTGCGATTTGAGCTAATCCCAAGGCAAGTTTGGCGCCGCCAACACCGCCGCATAGCGCCAAGATACGCCCCTTACCATTTCTTCCCATCATCGGAAAAGATCTGAGTCCCGCTCACGCAACAAAGACCCCAGCCCATCAACATTAGGTCCGGGATTGAGTCCGCGCACCACAACAACGGGACGGCCTTCATCGGCCTGTCCCATGACAAGCGACGCCGCGGCCGCTACTTCATCAGCAAAGCCGGTTTCTGTGAACTGCAAAGGCCGGCCATAAAGATCTTCCCGGCCTTTAAGATTCCGCAACGCGTCAAGGCCCGCAGATCCCAACGCCAGACCCACAGTTCCGTTGCGCCATGCTCGCCCCACGCTGTCGCTGATAATGACACCCATCTTCACACCGGTCTGTTGAAGAATACCTTCTCTGATAACGTGGGCCGAAGCATCCGGGTCTTGCGGCAAGAGAAGCACAGCAACATCCCCCTCTTCCTGTTCGACATTAGATTGGTCGATCCCGGCATTCGCCATGACAAATCCCAGACGGTGAGCAACTACGAGGACGCCCGGCTTATGGCGCACGACTTCTTTCGATTCCGAAAGGATGAGCTCGACAAGGCGTGGATCTTTATCTGTCTGTTGCGCGAGTTCCAGTGCACGCTCTGACGGCGTGACCTGAGACAGCTTCACTCGCCGCCCTTGCGCCTTTGAGACAATCTTTTGCGCGATAACGAGGATATCACCTTCTCTCAAATCCATAGGAGTTGCTGCAAGGCTTTTCAATATGAGAGCTGTGAGATCATCGCCCTCCTCCACCAGTGGGAAAGACATGAGCGCCCGCACTGAAAAATGATCTTCTGCGGCTGGACCTGTTCCCTCTTGTGCCATGTCCGCGCCGCCAGTGATGCGAAGGCCTGCATGTTTGACTTTATATTTTTTATTAATCTGGATAAGAATCGATGTCATCGCTTCCGCCGCCGCTGCATTTGCAAGGGG
>JAJFJH010000065.1 GCA_021774155.1 Nitrosomonas sp. | reverse complement strand
TAATTGGGTTTGTCATGCTTATTGTTTGATGAGCAATCACTATCATTTGTTGATTGAAACGCCAGACGGCAATTTGTCGAAGGGTATGCGCCAATTGAACGGCGTGTTTACCCAGGCATCGAATCGTCGCCATCAGCGTAGTGGTCATTTGTTCCAGGGGCGATACAAAGCGATTTTGGTTGATGCGGACACTTATTTGATGGAATTGATACGATATGTTGTCCTCAATCCGGTAAGGGCGGGGATGGTGGACCACCCCGGGAAGTGGTTATGGAGCAGCTATAATGCCATGTTGGGTGAAGTTTCAGCGCCGCCATGGTTGGCAACTGACAAGTTACTTGCACAATTTTCAGGCAAACGAAATGAGGCAGTGCAAGGATATCGTCAATTTGTTGCGCAAGGCATTGGGCAAGAATCAATATGGCGATATTTAAATCGACAGGTGTTTCTTGGTGATGATGATTTCGTGCAACAGATGCAGCAAAAAACTAAAGTATTGCCTGAAGATTTCAATATACCCAAAGCCCAGCGTCGTCCACCTGCACTGCCACTGGAAAAAATAGCGCAGGCTCATGCTAATCGTAATGAGGCCATTGTGGCTATGTATCTGACTAGCGAATATAGTTACTCACAGATTGCTGTGTTTTTTAACATGCATTTCACGACGATTGGTAAAATTGTTCGGGCAGCAAAAGCAAGTAGTAGAAAGCAGGTGGGTAGTTTGGCGGAAAAGGCGCGTAGGCTAAAAATATAGGCCTGACCCTAATGTTCTGCTAATGTTCTTGGTCCAGAAAACACCTTGCATTATGTATAAGTTTAGTAGCTTCATGCACAATACAAGGTTTGGGATTTTCAGAAAAAACCTGCGGATCGATTTGTTAAAAAGTTATTGATCGGGCCAAACCCTTTGCGGTTAGGTTGGCTGACGTATGTGATGGCGCTGCTTTTAGTCTTGACCGGCAATTTGCCACGATGCAAGTTGCTGATTGATCCAAACTGCTGATGCCAGATATTCCAGCATTTGACAGCGCGTCGTTACGCCATTCACTGCCTCTTTCCTTATTATTGCAGTTTGTGTTTGTAACAGTTTTGGTCTCTGCGTGTGGGTTTTGCATATTTACACCAAAGTTATCACAATCTTGACTTGCCATTGCGCCGGTATTTAAGAAAAGAGCGCCAATTAAAACTAGTCCAGTCGATAAAAACTTATACATAATAAACTCCTTGAAATTAAAAAAATCACGATTAAGGATATGTTCAATGCCCTTTAGTTAGGTGCATAGTCAAATATCCTCAAGTGCAATGATAGGGTCTTGTGTTGAAAAATGATGTGACAATTCTCACAATAATAATTAGCTATAACAAATGGATACAAACTCCCGTTCATTTTTAGGGTATGAGTTAACATAAAAGTGGAAAGGGAAATGGGGTGGGGAAAAAACAGGAAAAAGGTGAATTAATAGGCCGAGTAAACAAAACTGCAGAAAATAAATTAGACTTGGCTAAATGGAACAAGCAACTTTAGGGTATGATAATCACTATGTTCTGCTGTCATCAATTGTGAGAATTTCAATATGACTTTAATAAGCGAATGGATTTCAATGCATGCCAATATCAGTAGTTTGATTTTTAACTGAGACAATACGAATGCCCTTTTGTAATTGTCGTCGAACAATCTGATTTGCTTTTGATAGGGATAGATACATACTTGACTTTGGGTATAGCGAAATTTATGCAGGAGATATGAAAATGCTTGGTTTGTTCAAGAAAACACCTGTTGTTGGTAAGGCCAGCGCATTAATTAAAAGCCCGAGCGACAAACTTTTTCACTTTATCGGTACTGATTTACTTACAAATTATCCCAGATGGTCGCCAGAAGTGCGTGAATTGGAAAATTTGACTGATGGCCCAATTAGGCAAAACACAATATGCCGCCAGGTACGGGTTGATCAAGGTAATCGTTCTGAATCAAAATTTAAAGTCAATGTTTTTGACGTTGGCGCGCGTATTTGTTTTGAAGGAACATCGGATCCTTATCGATGTGATTATGTCATTGAGTCCGTTAATGAAGGAGATAGCCGGATAACTTTTGTTTTTGAGATGCTTGATCTAGATTTGCACATGAAGCCATTTGAGAAGCTGATTCGAATCGCGATTCAGGATGGTACCGATAGAACGGTAAAAAATATTAAGAAATTAATTGAGGCAGAACATTCTGATTCTGTATGAAAGGCCGTAAGGATCTTAACGGTTTTCATCATTTCTTTTATTGCTAGTAGTAGATTAACCTGGAGAAAAAATAATGGATTTTATCGCTGAAAAAGACCCTGGATTGATTCCGAAAGTATTGGCAAAAATTCTTGATTCCTGTGTGAATGGCGTGACTCTGGCGGATCCCGATCAAGAAGACCTGCCGTTAGTATACGCGAACAAGGCATTTGAAAATATAACGGGCTATACGCAAGAGGAAACGATAGGTAGAAATTGCCGTTTTCTACAAGGCTCAGAACACGATCAAGAAGGTGTAAGTCAATTACGGGAAGCCATTAAAAACAAAAAACCGGTTGAAGTGACACTCAGAAATTATCGAAAGAATGGTGAGTTGTTCTATAATCACTTAAATATGAGCCCACTGTTTGATTCCCACGGAAATATACTATATTTTCTAGGTGTGCAATATGAGGTTACTGAGCAAGTTCGTGCTGCCGAGGAAATTAGGGAACTGAAAAAACAGCTTGAAGCACTAAAAAAGTAATTTTCCAATTTACTTAATACACATTATCAATGTTACCTGAACCCATATACCAACACGGTAGCCAGAACAAAACAGGTGTGCTGCTTGTTAATTTGGGCACACCCGACGCACCGACTGCACAAGCCCTCCGACCTTATCTTAAACAATTCCTTAGCAATTCGCGTGTAATAGAAATACCACGATGGATATGGTGGCCGATCTTATATGGGTTCATACTCACTTTTCGACCCAAAAAATCAGCAGAAAAGTATGCGCAGATCTGGATGCCAGAAGGTTCGCCACTAAAAGTTCATACTGAACGTCAAACACAATTATTGTTGGACTCTCTGGCGAAACGCACCCAGTCAACAGTTGTGGTTGAATATGCCATGAATATTGGCAACCCCTCAATTGCTGAAGTACTAAAGCGCATGAAAGAACAAGGCTGCGAACGTATACTGGTAATCCCTCTATTTCCTCAATACGCCTCCAGCAGCACGGCTGCTGCTATGGATGGTGTTTTCGCTGAATTGAAAAAAATGCGCAATATGCCAGCAATTCGCACTGTAAAACAATACCATGATGACTCAGATTATATTGCCGCCTTAGCAAAAAATATTAATGAATACTGGGAGGCTAATGGCAAGCCAAACAAACTTATTATGAGCTTTCATGGTGTGCCACGTTACACGCTAGACAAAGGTGACCCGTATCACTGTTATTGTCAAAAAACAGGTCGGTTATTAGCAGAAGCATTAGCATTGAACACAGATCAATATCAAGTCTGCTTTCAATCTCGGTTTGGTCGTGCAAAATGGCTTATGCCCTATACTTCAACAACATTAAAGCAATTGGGCGAAGACAATACCCCGCGTGTAGATGTGGTTTGTCCTGGTTTTGTCTCAGATTGTCTTGAAACTCTTGAAGAGATTGCAATAGAGGCTAAAGACACCTTTATCCGAGCAGGCGGTCAGACGTTTCATTATATTCCTTGCCTCAATGAACACGAAGATTGGATTCAAGCCCTGTCAAATATTGCCTGCACCAATTTACAGGGATGGCTTAACTTGGAACAATCTGAAGAAAATCTGGAAAAATCAAAAGATTTAGCGCTAAAGATGGGTGCTGAACACTGAACTCTCCCGGCTAGTGCCCGGGTTAGATTCTGGAATGGCTGGAAGCCGTTGGCCCCCAGTAGTATTTTTACAATTCTGGAAATTCTTGTTGAATTTTCCGTACAGTTCTGACGCGATCTTCGCTTTCTCTCACTTCTATTTCAGATAAGCTAATAATGTTAAAGTTGGGAAGGCCATTGGCAATGTGGGTTTCCACTGTAACCAATGGTGTCCGCAGCGCAAGTGTGTGACTATATAGAATGGCAAGTGACATGAAACGCCATGTGCCTATGGGTAATAGTGTCTATCGTATGATACGGGATAAAAATGCATAATAATACGAATCATAAACAAAATTTGAACCGTGCTTTTTTTACCTTATATTTCTTTTGGTTGCTCTGTCACTTCGGCAGCAGGTGCTTGGGACCCAGTTAGGCCTAATTGATCTTCCAATTTAGCAACTTTGCCTTCAAGAATCATCGATTTCTCTCTGGTTTGCTGTAAAACTTCTTGTTGGATATCAAACTCATCACGCGTCACTAAATCCAATTGTGTAAATACACCCGATAACAAAACCTTTACATTTTTTTCGATGTCTTTTGCGGGACTTTGTTGAAGTATTTCACTGACTTTCGAATTGATTTCGTCTATTACATTTTTGTTAAGCATATTTTTCTCCTTAATCAAATAGCATAATGAATAATTCAGAGACCCTATACAAACATCATCGTTATCCATCTGACATCATTTAGCATGCAGTTTGGCTCTATCAACGATTTAACTTAGAGCTTACTCATAAACTATAACTTATTGTTTCATAATATAATAAATAATTATTTAATTGTTTTTATGCAAGGTTTTTACAGGAATGCATGCAAAAACCTTGCATCTGCCTCAAACAAAATTATCTAAATATGAACTAA
>JAJFJH010000064.1 GCA_021774155.1 Nitrosomonas sp. | reverse complement strand
ATTGACCCGTCACACTCCTCGGTAGCTTTTTCCGTACGGCATCTCGTAATCAATAAGGTGCGGGGTAATTTCAAGGAGTTTTCCGGGACGATCAGCTATGATGAAGCCGACATTGCCAAATCATCAGTAGATGTAAACATTAAGGCAGCCAGCATCAACACGGAGAATGAAGGCCGGGACAATCATCTGCGTAGCCCGGAATTTTTCGATGCGGAAAATCATCCGGCAATCACTTTTGTGGGCAAACAGATTTCAAAGAAAGGTGAGAAATTTGTTGTAGTGGGTGAGTTCACCATGCACGGAGTTACGAAGGAAGTCAGCATTCCTTTTGAGGTTGTGGGAAAGATCGTTGATCCCTGGGGCAAGACCCGCATTGGCATTGAAGCAAGCATGACCCTGAACCGGCAAGACTATGGCGTTTCCTGGAGCAATGCTATGGATAATGGTGGATTGGTGGTGGGCAATGAAGTCAAAATTGAGATCAACATCGAGGCAGTGAAACAATAGTCTCGTCCTGCACCTGTCCGAAGAACGGAGCCCTCCGGTTCAACGTCGATTTCACAAAACAACGAACTTAAGGTCGATGAGTGATTGATGAGCTTCGTGCCTGCTGGGCCAGGAGGAACTGCCTTGTCTCCAAATTGCCTCCGAAGATGGTTTTCGGAGGCAATTTTTGTCGGGAACGGAGAGAGCTTACCACCGCAAACCTCTTGCGTCTATATTTCGGTTTACATAAATTAGGTGCATGTGCTTGTCAGCTTAGGATTTACCAGCAGGGAGTTGCACACCGCTAATTCATGCCCATGCCGGGCAAAATGATTCCAGAGCAATAGACAGCTTCTCCTCTTTCTTAATGTCTGTTCATAAGATGAAGTCATTCTCACGTCATTCAGTTTCTCAGCGCTTCATTCCTTTTCTCCTGCTTTGCGGGTTGGCCTTGTCGGGGCATTTGGCAGGCACTGAAAAGCGCCAGGGCAATCCTCGTAAACAGCAGCATTCGATGGGGCTGGGGATGGTCAAACCAGACTTTTACGAAAACAGTGTTTTGTATTTCTATAATAACCCAAGCACCTCCAAGCCCATTCCCGAACAGGTCGCAAGTGACAGCCTGGTGTTCAAGCGTTCCGAAACCGGCGTCACGATTTCTTACGCGCCACCCTGGTTTGCACCTTCCCACTCAAAAATGGGTTACGGTGTGCTTTTTATGCGCGCTGTTTCTATCTCTAGTGAATTTGCGGAGATCGTTGTTAATGAATTCACCGGCCAAACCGCGTACATAAGTCGCCATGCATGCCAGCTGCAATTTTGGCCGGATTTTCTGTTGTCCTGCAACAGCGTGGAGCCGCTGTCGCGCGGAGATAACCTGGTCCGGGTGAAACCCCTGGCCCATGCCAGTCTTGTTGCCACATCATACGCATTTTTGAAGCCCATCAGAGTCTCAGGTCAATGGATGTACGTGGAACTATTGAGTGACGACTTCAAACCACGGGGCCTGGGGTGGATAAAATGGCGGGGCAATGGAAACCTGACCATCACCTACTCGCTTTTCAGTTAGCATATTTTGGATGCACCAGGAATGCGCAATACACTCAGTTGCTCGCGAAGAAAGCGGCCGACCTTTTACCCAACAGTCTTTTCCCGGAGGACAAAATGAAAGCGCTCATCAGCACGAAACTCTTTGCATCTGTACTCCTCATGACCATCACCGTATCTCTGCAGGCGCAAGAACAGGACGTCGATCGCCTTGTTACGGCCCTGGCCGGCGACACGCCCATGGTTTCCGACTTACAGCAACTCTGCGATGAAATCGGTGGCCGGCCAACCGGTTCGCCCGCAAATCTTCAGGCAGTGGAGTGGGCGTTACAGAAGTTTCAGGATGCCGGTGTGACCGCCAGGAAAGAAGCTTTCACAATGCCACGTCTGTGGCTCGAACGATCTACTGAAGCCGTGATCGGCGGCGATGTAACTTACGAAGCAAGCGTCGTTGCCATGACATTTTCGGTCGGGACGCCCAAAGAAGGGACAACTGCTCTGCTGGTCGACGGCGGCCACGGTACAAAGGAGGATTTTGCACGACTCGGCGACGCCGCCCGCGGTGCTTTCATTCTCATCACCACGGATGTTCTGCTCGATATTGACGGGCTTTTTGCAGAATATATAAATGCTGTCGCTATCGAAAAACATGCATTTGCCGCTGGAGCCACTGGCGTGGTCTATATGTCGTCGCGGCCGCAGGGGTTGCTTTACCGCCACAACGCATCGCTGGGCCGGGACAACAAACATCCGATGCTGGTGATGGAACGGGAGGCAGCCAAGCGCGCTTTGCGTTTGCTGCGCTCCGGCAAGAAACTGGACATGACCGCCAAAATCGATGTTCAGGACGGTGGCGAGTACGAAAGCCACAATGTGATCGGGGAGGTTCCGGGTTCCGGACTGGCAGACGAGTTCGTGGTCATGGGCGCGCACCTTGACTCCTATGGCCTCGGCACCGGTGGAAATGACAACGGCTGCAATGTCTCGATGTTGATCGACATTGCGCGCCAGATGAAGCGTCTCGGGATTCAACCGCGGCGCACCATCAGGTTCATCCTGTGGAATGGCGAAGAGCAGGGCCTGAACGGCTCCTGGCGTTACACGCAGCAGCATGCCGATGAACTCGATGGTCACGTCATGGCCGGTTCCATCGATATCGGTAGTGGCCGAATTACGGGTTTTTTTACAAATGGCCGTGCTGACCTGCTTGCGCCCGTGGAACAGGCCCTGGCGCCGGTGAGCAATCTCGGGCCTTTC
>JAJFJH010000063.1 GCA_021774155.1 Nitrosomonas sp. | reverse complement strand
TCACCATCCACGGTAATACGATTAAACGAGTGATCCGCCGCATACTGCACCATTTCCTGCAACAAGGGCAGACTAATTACCGCATCAGTCGCCACATAACCCAGCATCGTCGCCATATTCGGGCGAATCATACCGGAGCCTTTGGTAATACCGGTAATAGTGACTGTTTGCCCATTTAACTGGATTTGTTTTGAGATGGCTTTAGGCACAATGTCTGTCGTCAAAATGGCATGTGCGGCATCAAACCAGTTATCCGCTTTAAGATTGGCAACTGCTGCAGGCAGCCCTTTAACAATGGTATCAATGGGTAATGGTTCCATAATCACACCAGTCGAAAATGGCAACACCTGTTGCGCATCGCAGCCCAATAACGCTGCCAGCTTAGCACAAGTGGTCTGCGCATGCTGAAGACCCATCTCGCCTGTTCCAGCGTTGGCATTGCCAGTATTTACCACCAATGCACGGATAGATTGTTGCGCTAGATGTTTCTTCGCCACTATCACCGGCGCAGCACAAAAGCGGTTTTGGGTAAAAACACCCGCGACTGTCGTGCCTGAATCCAAAGCAATTACCAACAAATCCTTACGATTCGTTTTTTTAATACCGGCTTCGGCAATTCCAAGCGTGATGCCATCAACAGGTAGCAACTGCTCAGCAAGTAGAGAAGAAACATTAATGGACATAGTCATTCATCAAATTTTAAAAATAACGCTATGCTACCGCATCTTCGTCGCGCCTTTCTAGAAATCACCGTTTTTAACCTTATTTTTAACTTGCAATTCCCCGTGGTCTTGCCACGGGGAGCGTTCTAGTTTGTGTTTTTGAAGTCAGCGTAGCGCGCCGTTTTTGGTTTTCTGCGCCGTAATACCCCGCTGTCTTGCGGCGGGGATAGGCGCAGGGCGTGCGAAGCAAATTTATTAGAAAGCAGTGTGGCTAATGTCACAGACTACATGGCAACCATATGTAACCATAAAAAAATCCATTAAATAACTTTTATGGTTATCAGTCATGTATGAGCAAATAAAACCAAATGAAAAATCCTCCCAGTTAACACCAACATTCGCAGTTGTTGTTATTCTGTTAGGTCTTTTTGCCGCTCAAGACACGATTTTCAATCCTTCTCGACCCGCTATGGTTAGCACAGAAATGCCAGACTCTGAGGATGTTCGTTCGCGATTATGGCAGGATCCATTTCAGGCTGTTAGACAATACACTGTCATTTCCAGCCCCCAAAAAAATAAGGTGTCAACCAAATACAATTGTGATGCCACAGAAACCCTTGAACATTCTCTAGGTGAATTAGGCTGTCAAATTAAGAAAATCAATTCCCCAACTCATGTGCTTGCGGTCATGGTGCCTGGCGGGCCTTATGCTGAGAATCATGAGCTACGCTTGCGTAGCCGCTATGCGCTCATAGCAGGTTTGCATGCTTCAGGCTATAGTCCAAAAGATTCAGAACACATTGGGTACGTTGATTTTACACAGAATTGCACTTCCAAAAACGAAGAAGCCTCTAAAAATATGGAGTTCTGTGGTTTTCCTGATTACATACCTTATGAATGGTTTAAATTAGACGGTCGAAAAGGGGTCGATTTTAATGAAACTGGCATTAAGCCACTTAAGCTATCATTCTCAGACAGAAAAGATTATGTTCTCGTACTATGGCTAGATAATGATGCACTTGCTCGCAACCCAGATATCATAGAGGCGTTTGCAACATTGGAAGAAAGCATTCAGTCCAATGGCGGCGCTGAAGAATCAAAAATCAGCTTTAATATCATTGGCCCGCAAGACTCTGGCACATTAGAAGAAATATATGTCAATTTAAAAAATCTAGCAGAAACTGATCAAACAGCTTCACCTCCATATCTTGGAACAACCAACATATTCTCGCCTTTTGCAACCGCAAGTGATGCTCAATTACTTAATGATGAGAAAGAAACACCTGAATGGTTAAAACATAAAATCATCCGAACGATCCGCACTCAAGACATGTTAGCAAATACATTGTTCTGTGAACTGGCACTACGAGGCGTGACTCCAAGTTCATTTAATGAAGAAAAATGCGGAAAACTTTCAGGATTTGTCGGCGAAAAAAAAGGGGTTAGACATCATATTGTACTAATCGGTGAAATGGATACGTTTTATTCAAGAAAGTTAACGGAATCTATTGTAGAGAAAGGCAACGAGCTAGGGAAAGATTCATATGAATTTCATACGTATAGTTATCTACGTGGACTCGATGGCATAACAACAGAGCCAGCTAACAATCAACAAGAAAACAAGACCAAAACATCTCCAACAAACAAACAAAATAATAAAGAAACAAAAGCGCAATTAGAGCGTCCCATTGGAACCAGTCAATTGGATTATTTACTGCAACTTGCAGAACAGATAAAACGATTAAATAAAGATAAGTCCAGTGACGGTGGTATTAAAGCAATTGGCATTACCGGAAACGACCCATACGATAAGCTGCTAATTCTTCAGGCGCTTGATAAGAAGTTTCCGGACGTTCTCTTTTTCACAAACGATCTGGATGCACGGCTGTTTCATCCAACGGAAATAGCAACAACGCGCAATCTGATTGTGGCGTCCCCATTCGGTTTGAAGTTAGACGATAAATTACAGCCCCACACCCCACCTTTTAGAGACAGCTATCAAACCGCACTATACCTGACGACATTAATAGCGCTGCATTGTCCTCATAATAAAGGGAGCTGTTCTGGCGTGACTTTAAATCAAGCAATTGAAAAACTGAATATCGAACCCAGGTTATTTGAAATTGGCAACTACGGTGCCGTTGATCTGAGTCACACGGCGGGCAATGATATACATCCCAAGTCAGAATTCGATATCACCGATGGAAATAGTAACCAAAAAAGCCTATTTCTGATTTTGGCTATGGCTATATTTATGCTTCTCTTGCTTTACCTAGCACCAAGAAAATTAAGGCGCGGTATTGTCGTTACATTCGCCAGCATTATTCTCCTTACATACTTTTATCATTTTGCGCCATTACACAGTCATTATGGATCAGAGTCATTGTCATTTACCAATGGCACTAGCATCTGGCCAGCCAATGGCATAAGACTTTTAGCTTTTATTCTTGCCGTATATTTTATCTACCAGATCAAAATTCAATTGAGAGATAACACTTTTGTTAAAAAATTCACAATTAGCAAAGCAACAGAAAATCTAGCAAAATTTAATACGCTACGGTCAAAGTTATTTATCGATAATTGGAAAATAGAGCCAGACTCAAACAACAGGATCAAATTTACCGCTATCTGGTCAAATTACATTGCATTAAGAGGAGCTGGTTGTTGTTCAACAAGAGTCATATTAATGGTATTACTTTACTTTGCGATCTTTGGCTTTTTAAGTAAAACGGGGTATCTCGACATGCCTAAAACCCCGTTTCGGGGTGAGACTAGCTTCATTATCAACAGGTTTATACTTTTCTTAGCGGTTCTTCCCTATTTAGTATTAACCTTTTTTATTGCCGATATATCTCATCTGAGCAGTTGCCTTATAACAAAACTCGTGTCCTACGACGTTATCTGGGATGACGAAATCATAGAAAAGTACAAGAATAAATATGGATTACCTGAGAAAGAAATCAAAAATAAAATTCTGATGGATTTTATTTATCAACAAGCGAACGCGATCAATAATTTCATTTATTACCCATTCTTCATTCTGTTCTTAATGATACTGTCACGGAGTTCGTATTTTGACAACTGGCAAATTACGCCAATACTCTTATTTGTTTTCATTTTGACCGCGCTAATTACGCTGAGTAGTGCTTATCGATTAAGAAACGCGACGGGAAAAGCTAGAGACACTATCGTTAAGAAGTTAGAGGGCTATCATTTAGAAACAATTATTACCCAGTCCCAAGATCAAGAAGAGAAAAAATCATCAAGAATAAAACATATCCTTGATGAAATAAAAGGTCTACAAAAAGGCGTATTCACCCCATTATCACATCACCCCATTGTACTTTCATTACTCATGCCATTTAGTAGCGTTGGTGGGCTTTATTTGATTGACTACTTTGCATTCTCTTCGTACTGATTTTTAAGTAATAAGTCAGCGCCGATATTTTGAATTTAAGTTCACTCTAAAGATAGGATAGTTGGGTGTGTGCCCCTATAATTCCTCAGAACAGATCGGCGTTTAAATTCCATCAACTGGTGCAATATTCAGGCATGCTTTCAGAGCATGACTTCCATTTTTATATAATATCAGCTTCCCTGGACAGAAAACCAAAGCCAACGCATCAGTAGAAAGCTTAATGCGCCGACCAAGATTATAGTGCCAAACACAAAGAAACCTAGAACACCTACAAACAAACGACTATGTGTGATAGTTTTCTGTGGTTGTTCAAGGTAATCATTAAGCAATTGGACGTTTCGTAGATTGGCTTTCCAAACGAAATCAAAGATATCTCCTACTACAGGAACTAAGCCCAAAATTGCATCAATCCCAATATTAAAGGCCATTTTTATGAGAAGTGACTTCGGAGCACCCATCTGTGCGGCTTGTGTCAGAATATGGCTTGAAATTATTGCACCTACAGCATCACCAATGCCAGGAATCATGCCGACCAGTCCGTCCAGACCAAAACGAAATTGTGTGCCTGGAATGCGAAATGTACTATCTAATAACCGAGCCAATCGGTTTAGCTTATCTTTAGACTCTTCAATTTGTGTTTTATGCATTTAAATTTCTTTTTTAAAAAATTGATATGAAACAAATTGCCAATAAGATCAATTGAAGGCGCTATGGATCCAGCGCTATTTTTTGGCAATGATCCAAGCTGCATGCACAATACCCGGAATGTAGCCAAGTAAAGTAAGTAATATATTGATCCAGAAATGCTTTCCAATGCCTTCTTGCAAAAAAACACCGAGCGGTGGAATGAATATCGCTAATAATATACGTAGTAAATCCATAATTTATTTCCTTCTCAAAAAATTAATTTTACTTTTTATCGCAGAGCTGCTCCGCGGCTAACAAAATAGTTCTCTCTAGCAATCAAACTGCTTCAGGACCCAAATATTGTTGCATTACAGTAACGGTCTTTTCAAATGAGTGTTATTACTTATGTTAATTACTGAACAGAGAAATTCGGTTACATTACTCGTAGAATTATTTTGATGCCATTTATTTGTGTCATGCTCCATACATTAGTATTAATTCAGTATTTAGTTTCATGAAATGGCTTGATTTGTACCCTAACGAATAAATGTAAGTAGGTAAAAAATGGCTATCGTAAAATGGTTTGCAATTGCGTTTATCACACTGGCTCTCTTATTTTTATTGCTAATCTCATTAATGAATTGGAGTTGGGTGCGGGATATTGC
>JAJFJH010000062.1 GCA_021774155.1 Nitrosomonas sp. | reverse complement strand
AGAATTCGCCGGAGTTCTGAGAGTTCTGGGGACGCATTTTACTTATCCTTCGATAATTGAGTGTGTTGCCCCAGAATCCCATTGAAAAGTCATAGAAAAGCTCATTCGTTAAACAATTGAGTCACTCAAAACTGACTGAGGGTTATATGTAATCAAGCAATGTTTTGACTCCTGAGAGCTTGATCTAGTGTGAAGGGTGATAAAGATCACAGTATCCATTCTCAGGTACTGGTACAGTTATTACTAAGCAAAGTGGAGTTATCCGCAGTATAGCGCCGACCCTATGAATCCTGGGCGGCAGCAGAGCTACTGCTCGTTTTAGCAAAAACTAAGGAGGCATTGAACACCATGACCAAGAACCGTCAAGAAGAAGCGTATCGTATAAGGGTGGCAGCGGCCGCCAAAGCCAAGGAGCGTGAGCACCCAAGCCACAAGGGCAACGGAGACGAACAGCGCTATGCCTCCGCTCACTACGCTATGTGCTTTACCAAAGGGTTGCGGCACAACGTTACCACTGGCCTCATCGTCGACAAAGAAGACTTCGAGGATTTTCGCCGGGCCATTGACGAGGGGTTTATCGACACGTTTACGGCCCGAGTTCGAGCATCGCCGGACAAAAATAGGGGGTGGGAAGCGCCTACCGCAGGCATAGTCTATGAGCTGGAAGGTCCGGACCCACAGGCTGTCACCATGGCACCGGCGCCGGCCATCGGCTCTGACGAACTGGCGTATGAGATGGCAGAAATCTACGAGTTGGCGCTGCTTCGCGATGAGCCACTCACCGACTTCACCAGTGGTACAACCAATACGGCAGTCAACGACGCCGTCAGTCGGCTGAGCGCGCTGCCCTATGCGGCAGCAGGTTTTCCTGGCCGACCTCGCACTATTGAAGGCGGTAGCGTAACCGCACAGACCCTGTTTCGAGGTTCTTCACCGAAAGTAGACGTTGGGCCTTACTTGTCGCAGTTCATGCTGATTGGCAACGACCAGCCGGGCGCCACGGGCGTGGCACACGGGTTTGTGCAGTACGGCGCGCTACAAATAAATCAACGTGTGCCTGTCGCGGTGCCGCAGAACTACTTAACGGATCGAACGAATTGGCTAAGAGCTCAAAATGGCGAAGACCTTCGTGACAACGCGACGCTGTTTAATGCCACCACGCCACGCCGCTTCATCACCTTTCCCAGGGACGTGGCAACCTACGTTCACGACGATGCGTTATACGAAGCATATCTCAATGCTTGCTTGATCCTGTTGTCCATGGAGGCGCCATTCGACCCAGGTTTTTCTAACCTCTCCGGCCAAGGAAATTTCTTTCTGAACAGTCTTGATGTGAACGGCGTCTTCGTTCCCTTCGCAGACACGCTCGAATCCCATCCACGCGCGGCCAGCGGTTTTGCGCTGTATGGTGGCCCCCATATTTTGACTCTCGTCACGGAGGTGGCGACCCGTGCGCTGAAAGCGGTGCGTTATCAGAAGTTCAACACCCACATTCGTCTGCGCCCGGAAGCACTGGCAGCAAGAGTAGAGTATGCGGCAGCCATCCAGGCCGCCCACCCACAGATTGGCACACCATTCTCGGATTTCGCTGCAAGCATCACATCCACCGTCGACGCTATCAGGGCATCAAACACGTCAGCGCTCCTTCCCATGGCGTTTCAGGAGGGATCGCCCATGCACCCGTCTTACGGTGCGGGGCACGCAACTGTAGCCGGGGCCTGTGTGACAATTCTGAAGGCATTCTTCGATACAAGTGCGGTTTTTGTCCGTCGGGGCAATAGCGACCTGTTTGCGCTGCACAAAACCAATGACGTTCCGGTGCAGTACGTGCCGCCGGACCCTATGAGTGTCCCCATAGGCACCGACCTGGTAGAGTCCATCGGCGGCGACTTCCTCACCCTGGAGGGTGAATTAAACAAACTCGCGGCCAACATTTCCATTGGACGTAACATGGCAGGCGTGCATTACTACTCAGACTACTACGACAGTCTGCGCATGGGGGAAAAAATCGCGATTGGTATTTTAGAAGAGCAGGCGCTCTGTTATCCGACTGATCCGTTTGTTCTGACTGTGCCGACTTTCGACGGGGATGTAGTGAGGATTGGTGCCCGGTAGCTAAAGGCCGCACGCATTCATATGAAAATCGGTTTTTTGAGCTCTGGGGACGCATTACTTATCTTTCGATAATTGAGTGTGTGTCCCCTCAATCCTGCCGAATCCTTGCGCGCCGATAGCTCCGGGGCTAGATATGTTGACTGCGAATCTAGACCCCGATCTATGCTAATAACGATTGCGGCTTAGATTAAACACCTCAAATTTTGAGAGAATTCGCCTATTTAGGCTGTGCAAGCTGAGAGTTAGGGGGACGCATTATTTATCTTTTGATAATTAAGTGCGCGCCCCCTTAATCTGCGTCAATAATTAAGTATGCACCCTAAAATTTGGAATTTGCACAGAATTTAGAATTTCAAAATTGAAAAAAGTGGCTTAGATTTACTGCAAAAAACTTGACCGCTACAGTTTCGGCAGACTTGTGAGAGTTAATTTGGCGGCAATACCTTCTTCACAGTTAACTCACAATTTTTTTAGCATTGTTTTATATATTTCAATTTCACAACAAATTCTAGGTATATATATAATTGTGATAAAACACACTAGAATAGCAAATATTACCCATTCAGAAAATATCAACGATTCAACTAAAAAACTGACGACAATCCAAGCTAGCAAGGGAGAAAGAAATCCATTATCAAAACGAACATAATAAAATGAATTGAGATTGCTGATTCTATCTAAAATATAAGCTACTTTTCTATCGCCCCTATTAAATTTTAGTAAGTCACAATCCGGAAAATCGCTCATTACACCGATTTTTATTTTTTTGAAACAAAAAAAACCGCAATTAGAAGGAAATAGACAGTTCTTAATTAGAGCTTACTCATAAACTATAACTTATTGTTTCATAATGTGATAAATAATTATTTAATTGTTTTTATGCAAGGTTTTTACAGGAATGCATGCAAAAACCTTGCATCTGCCTCAAACAAAATTATCTAAATATGAAC
>JAJFJH010000061.1 GCA_021774155.1 Nitrosomonas sp. | reverse complement strand
TGTCTGACAGGTTACGAGGTGAATGGTTAAAAATGCTAGGTAAAAACCAACAATGGCAGTTGTTTTCTGAACAATACCCTAGGTTAATAAATAAAAACAAAGATTTATTATGTTATTCCATGCAGCAGCGCTTATTTTCTGAAGATGCAAGCGTTCTCTATGAAGCACGTGAGCTTTGGTTTACCGAATATAGTATGCCAAATAGTTGCACCCCGGTTTTTGACACATTAATAGCCAGCAGATTAATCTCTGAAGAAGACATTTGGACACGTATACGACTATCACTTGAAACAGGACAAACAGACGTTGCCACGCATATTAACCGTCATTTACCTGAAGACCAGGCACTCAGCCTAGCTAGTTTAAAGATATCAGCGGCCAATCCACTTCGTTACCTTGAACAACAAACGAAAATAGAAACCCGATCAGATCGTGAAATCGCTCTATTTGCAATACAAAAGCTGCTTCTTAGCGATACCAACAGGGCTTATGCTTACTGGCTCAAGATTCGCGAACAATTCCCTGCAACAGACCAAGCATACTTCTATGGAAGACTTGCTTTCCGTGCTGCGCTACGCCATGACCCACGTGCACTCAGCTGGTTTAACAAAGCACAGAATGACAAGAACAAACTAACAGAAGAACAGCTTGCTTGGAAGGCACGTGCTGCACTGCGGGAAGAAAACTGGGCATTACTACTAGAGACCATAGAAAGCATGCCCATTTTAGTGCAACAATCGGACATTTGGCGATATTGGGCGGCGCGTGCATTGCAAGCTCAATCTAGGTATGAAGATGCCAACGCCATTTTTCCATTATTGAGCAACAAACATACTTATTATGGTCAATTAGCCAAAGAAGCGCTAGGCACAACACTTGAAGTACCAGCAAAATCCTACGAAACCAACACAGAAGAAACCAATGCCATACAACAAGTTCCCGGCATTCAACGTGCACTCACTTTGTTTCGGTTAAATCTTCGTATTGATGCTGTTCAAGAATGGAACTGGGCCATACGTCATTTTGATGACGCACAATTACTGGCAGCAGCAAATGTTGCTTACCAGCATGGCATTTATGACCGTGCAATTAATACTGCCAATAAAACTGTTAACTATCATGATTATAATTTACGTTTTGTTGCACCGCACCGTGCCCAATTACAAAGTATTTTGCTGCCACATGATCTTGATGAGGCATGGGTCTACGGGCTTATTCACCAGGAAAGTCTATTTATCGCGGGCATCAGCTCAAGCGCCGGCGCAATGGGCTTAATGCAAGTTATGCCTGCGACAGCTAAATGGGTAGCCGAACAAATGGGAATGAAAGATTACCGTCAAAATCTTGCGGTAGAAATCGACACTAATCTTCGATTGGGGACATATTATCTCAAGCATGTGTTGACGACACTAGACAACAAACCATTATTAGCCTCAGCAGCATATAATGCAGGTCCTGGGCAGGCTCGACGTTGGCGTGCGACAAGACCACTGGAAGGCGCCATTTATGCTGAGACCATTCCCTATAGAGAAACTCGCGATTACGTTAAAAAAGTGTTAAATAATTCAATGTATTATGCCAGAGTTCTAGAACATGGCGATAATTCGCCTACATTAACACAACGCCTGGGCGTTATCGCGCCAAAATAGGGCATAGTGCTAATATGAAAATTTATCTAGTTGGCGGTTCAGTACGCGATGAATTACTGGGACTCACCGTGAAAGATCATGACTATGTCGTTGTTGGCTCCACACCTGAAGCCATGATTCAACTGGGCTATCGTCCTGTAGGTAAAGATTTTCCTGTTTTTTTACACCCGCAAACACATGAACAATATGCACTCGCACGAACCGAACGCAAAGTTTCACACGGTTACAAGGGATTTGATGTTTACACATCGCCAAAAATCACATTACAAGAAGACCTAGCACGACGAGACTTAACCATTAATGCGCTGGCTAAGGATGAAGATGGAAATATTATTGATCCATTTAACGGCATTGCGGACTTAGAAGCCGGCTTACTGCGCCATATCAGTCCGGCTTTCTCAGAAGATCCTGTGCGTATTCTCAGAACGGCCCGATTTGCAGCACGTTTTGGTTTCCAAATTGCGCCTGAAACACTCGCTTTGATGAAAGAAATGGTACATAACGGCGAAGTTGACGCATTGGTTCCTGAACGTGTCTGGCAAGAGATCGCACGTGGCTTAATGGAAAACCACCCTTCTCGCATGTTTTATATGCTGCGCGAATGCGGTGCTTTGGCGCGCATCATGCCTGAAGTTAATGTTTTATTTGGTGTGCCCCAACCCCCAAAACATCACCCGGAAATTGATACCGGCGTACATATCATGATGGCCATTGATCACGCTGCATCGAAAAATTATTCACTCCCGGTACGCTTTGCCACTCTCACTCACGACTTCGGCAAAGGCTCCACACCACCTGAAGAATGGCCACGCCATATTGGCCATGAAGCACGTAGCGTACAACTCACTCAAGATTTGTGTGAGCGCATTAAAATCCCCAAGGATGAACGCAACTTGGCACTACTGGTGGCAAAATTTCATGGTGATGTCCATCGCGCGGGAGAACTGAAACCAGCCACTATCGCCAATATGCTACAAGTCGTTGATGCTTATCGCAAACCCGCACGATTTAAGGAATTCTTGCTGGCCTGTTCGTGTGACTTTCATGGTCGTCCGGGCTACGCCCAAAAACCTTACCCTCAATCTGAACGACTAAACAACGCACTAACTGCAGCAAATCGCGTCAATGCCGGAGAAATTGCAGCATCCCTAAACAAAACAGAATTACATTCAACTGATTTATCAACCGCAATCAACACTAAAATACGTGAAGCACGTATCGCCAGCATCAAAACTCAGTTGACTTAACTCAATTTGCGTCAAACACCTGCGGCGTCCGCGACAGTCGCTCAGCTTCTCCATTGGCAAGCATAAACACATGATCCGCTGCATCTATCACTGCGGGTTG
>JAJFJH010000007.1 GCA_021774155.1 Nitrosomonas sp. | reverse complement strand
GGTCAGTGCGCGTGCGGGGCAACGTATTGCAGTGATGGATATTGGCGCAGCGCAGTGGCGTTTTGATCATCTGGGTGTGCTGTCACGTATTGAATTGAAACTGAATGACGGGGTCAATCATGCGGCATTCAAAGCAAAGCTTGCGCAGGAACTAGGCGACAATTATCTGGTGACGGAATCGGCTGACCAGGAAGCGAGAATTAACGATATGTCGCGTTCTTATCGCGTCAATTTAAATATGTTGGCGTTAGTTGCGTTGTTTACCGGGGCGTTTCTGGTATTTTCAACGCAGGCGTTGTCAGTGATTCGGCGGCGGCATCAATTAGCTTTGCTACGTGTATTGGGACTAACGCGTTGGCAATTATTGCGGCAAATTATTTTGGAAGGCGCGACGCTGGGCGTGATGGGTTCATTGTTGGGCTTGGCGTTGGGGTATGCAACCGCCGCGGCTGCCTTACGATTTTTTGGCGGGGACTTAGGGGGTGGTTTCTTTACCGGCGTGACACCAGCAATGCATTTTAGTTGGTCAGCGGCAGTGACTTTCTTTTTCTTAGGATTGGGCATTACCTTATTAGGTAGTGCGGCTCCGGCATGGGAAGCTGCCCGTGCTAAGACGGCTCCTGCACTCAAGTCGGGGAGTGAAGATGCGGCGCTTGCAAAACTGGCTAAACCTTGGTTTGCGTTGTTTTGTCTGACATTGGCGGGCATATTTACGCAATTGCCAGCGGTTTTCGGTTTGCCTGTTTTTGGTTATTTGGCCATTGCGTTGTTGCTCATTGGCGGCATTGCATTGATGCCGCATTTCTCATCGGTGTTTTTCTCCGTTTTATTTAAAGTAACCCAGCGAAAAAACTCGAATGTCGTGACTGCCCTGGCACTCATAAGATTAGCCAATGCGCCAAATCAGGCTTCTATTGCGTTGGGTGGTGTGTTGGCGAGCTTTAGTCTCATGGTGGCGATGGCGATTATGGTGACGAGTTTTCGCGTGTCGGTTGATGATTGGCTGGGTCATGTGCTGCCTGCAGAGATGTACGTTAGCTTGGCATCCAGTGGTGATCAAGGTGGTTTCCAGCCTGAGCAACAAAGTGCCATGAACGCGATGACGGGTGTGAGCCGCCTTGATTATTCGCGCCATTTACAATTAACACTGGATGCCAGTCGGCCCAGTATTACACTGATTGGGCGTCCAATTGATGTCGCTGACCCCAGTAAGATGATCCCTATTATTGGTGAAATATTGCCATCAGAATCTTTTCCTCGTGGTGCAATACCCGTTTGGGTATCAGAAGCCATGGTTGATTTATATGGACATGTTGTGGGCAAGCAGGTGAGTTTACCAATCGGTGAGGCGGGGCAAAGTTTTGTCGTTGCCGGAATATGGCGTGATTATGGTCGACAATTTGGTGCGGTGCAGATGCAGTTATCTGATTATCAAGCGCTAACAGGTGATATGAATGTCAATACGGCAGCGCTATGGCTCAAGCCGAGTGTTAGTGCGGAACAAGTGATGAATGAATTAAACGCATTGTCCTTTAGTGATGCGGTGGAGATTTCACAATCCAGCGAAATCCGTGCTTTGAGTCTAGAGATATTTGACCGTAGTTTTGCGGTGACTTACTTGCTTGAAGCGGTTGCTGTCATCATTGGTTTGCTCGGTGTGGCAGCCAGTTTCTCGGCACAAACCCTGGCGCGTGCAAAAGAGTTTGGTATGTTGCGCCATATTGGCATGTTGCGCCGACAGATATTTCGTATGTTAGCTGCTGAAGGGGGCTTGCTGGCGGTGTTGGGCGTGATACTAGGTTTTATTATTGGTTGGAGTATCAGTTTGATTCTGGTGTTTATCGTTAACCCGCAATCCTTTCATTGGACTATGCAGTTGCATATCCCGTGGGTTTGGTTAGCTGTCGTGGCTGTTGTAATGGTTATTTCAGCGTCATTAACCGCGCTGATGGCTGGGCGTCATGCGACCTCGGACAATTCAATTCGTGCGGTGAAGGAGGACTGGTGATGCAAGTTTTAAAACAACAATATAAGTGCTTATCGCAATTTCTCGTCTTTTTGTTCATGTTAAGTGCGACGGTCAGTTTTGCCGAGTCGCCTAGATTTTCGACAGTGGTACCGGAATATAAGCTGACATTTCCGCATGACTTTGGCGCACATCAGGGATTCCGTATTGAGTGGTGGTATGTGACGGGCTGGTTGGAAACGCCGGACAAAAAACCACTGGGTTTTCAGGTGACTTTTTTTCGTTATGCGACAGACAACGATTTTGAAAATCCCAGTCAATTTGCGGCCAAGCATTTGATTATTGCACATGTGGCATTGTCAGACCCTGCTGAGGGTAAGCTGATGCATGAAGAGAAGACGGCGCGTGAAGGTTTGGGCTTGGCCTACGCCAAGGAGGGCAACACAAATGTGAAGCTGGATGATTGGTATTTTGTGCGCGAAGAAGATGGTCGCTATCAAGTGGATGTACAAGCGGATGATTTTGGTTTGCGATTAACGCTCACGCCGACGCAGGCCGTGCTGTTGCAAGGGGGTGAAGGATTCTCACGGAAAGGGCCAAAACCAGAACAAGCCAGTTATTATTATAGCGAGCCGCATTTAAGCGTATCGGGCACCGTGTCTCGCCATAACAAGCCAGTGTCTATCAGTGGCAGTGCTTGGCTGGATCATGAATGGTCTACCGCTTACCTTGATCCAAACGCCGATGGGTGGGATTGGGTTGGCGCCAATCTTGATGACGGCTCGTCACTCATGGCTTTTCAGATTCGTCTTAAAGATGGTGGAAAGTTATGGTCTTATGCTGCGCTACGTGATGCCGCTGGCGAACTGACTTTGTTTAAGCCAGAACAAGTGGATTTTTTCCCTGAGCGTACTTGGCAATCTCCGCATACGGATGCGGTCTATCCCGTGGTAATGCGCATTCGTACCGATGAAATCGAGTGGTTGCTGACGCCGCTATTTGATGACCAAGAGCTGGATTCGCGTGAATCAACGGCGACTGTTTATTGGGAAGGAGCGGTGAAATTGACGCGAGACGGACAACCCGCCGGACAAGGCTATCTTGAGTTGACGGGCTATGTAGAACCGCTTGAAATGTAGAAAAAAGGAGGAGTTATCATGGACATGCCAAGTTTAAGACGCGAAACTCGTTATGGAATGCTAGCCGCCGATCAGGTTATATTTAATCGCCATTATGTGTTGGGTTACTCCTATTATTTTCGCCAAGCAAAATGGGCGTTGGAAATTGTAGACCCTGATAACCCAGGGCTAGAGCGAGTAAACAATTTTCGTTCTGATTATCGTATTCCAGAAATGTTTCGTGCAGATTTGGTGGATTACAAAGGCTCAGGCTATGAACGTGGTCACCTTGTTGCAAGCGCTAATCAACGAGAAACAGCATTACAAAACAGTGAGACGTTTCTTTTGTCAAATGCATCGCCACAAAAAGGTGAATTTAATCGACAAATATGGAGAAAGTTAGAAACTGCGATTAGAGATTTATGTGCGAAACCTAAGGTATTAGAAACCTATGTCATCTGTGGCCCCATTTTTTATTTTGATCGACTCATCGAGAGTATTGGTGCTGATGACTCAAACGAAGTCACCATTCCCATCCCACATGCATATTTTAAATCGGTTCTAACAGAAAGTAACCGAGGAACACTAAACATGTGGTCGTTTGTGTTGCCAAATGAAGAGTCAAGCCTGTCGTTAGATGAATTTCAGGTTTCCACAAATCTTGTTGAGAAATTAGCGGGTGTTAAGCTGTGGGAGCGATTGGTGGGGAGGAAAATTGATAGGGAGAAGTCTAGAGTTCGTAAGATGTGGTGATGATTTGATATTTTGATCCGCAACCTTTGGATCAAAAACATCAAGTCAAGGAACCTAGCCTGCATATTTCACCAATTGGTGAAATATGCAGGTTAACGAGTTGCGGCACTGAGCTTCTATATTTCAGTAGTAATTTTAATTGAATCAATTCCTGAAATTAAAAACCAGATTGAACAAAATTACCATCAGTTCCCCTGATCCATGTTTCTCCAGTAACCGAGTCAGAGATGACAGTTGCATCGGTTGCAAAGCAATCAGTTACAACCTGATTGGTTGCGGTGGCGACAAAAGTAGTCGTTATAGGTGGATTAATGGTGACTCCAGGAATGTCGCTGGGCAGCGGTCCAAACTGATCAGTCATATCGAAGCAAATATTTGAATTCACGATTTGGTTTGTCAGTTCTGCCGGTGCATTGATTTCACAAAATTTACTGTTGGTAATGCTTTCCGAAGCGGATTCAAAAGGGTTTGGTATTCCTGGTGTATTTATTTCAATCCCTTTTATTTCCAAAGAATTAACGCTGGTGCTGCTTAATACGGAAACCCCTGTTGCCGCAGGTTGTGCAGGCACGCCACAAAAGTTATTGTTTTCAGGGTTCGGTACTACGACACATTGACCGTTCGTTGTAATATTAACAACATTCCCATTCTGCGTGATGACCATACCGGCTGGAATATCTGAAGTATCACAGCCGGGAACACTACCATTACCACCGGAGCTTTGCACTTGTGCGGTCAGATTCGGAATAGTATCAATAAACGTTGGATTGTCTGTCCCCCAGGGGCCTCCTAGCACGAAAATTTCGTTGTTTTGTGCGCCAACATAAATGCCAGTAGGCGGGTAGAATCTGAATGCCCAAGGATCAATTATTTGTGTGGTTTGGTGGCTCGGGAACAAATCTGAGAAACTATTCTCAGCCCAGTTAAAAATGGCTTCTATTTCAGGTGTTGTGGCAGATGATGCCAGATTGACGTGCCCAAATAAAACCAACAAACAAAAAGATAATATTGTGCATTTTATGCGTTTTTTCATTTTATTTACTCCTTGAATTGAATATCACATGTCTGAATTTTGAATTCAGGGGACATAATACACAACGAGTTAGAAAATGTTGCGCCCCTAAAGTCCCCGGAATTTTGTTTCATAAACGTTTTTATTAAAGAATCAGTGTGTTATAAATCATGCTTTTGAGGGAATTGCTATTATCCGACAGGCCCATTGTATGTGGGCGGAAATTCTGTACGATTGACGTCAAAAACGCAATTCGAGCTGCGGATTTAGATTGATGGTCTCAGCTGCTTGGCCGGTGCCTGTGGTGCCAAGTAATGGCTCCAATTGATTATTTTCTTCATAGATTGTTTTGGCGCCCCAACGCATTGATGGTGATGATGGATTTGCTGGTTCTCGCCATTTTGGCTCCTCCTTATCAGGGCGATATGGCTGATCACCCCGCGAAAATTTTGTTTCGTTTGATTGAAGGTAGAATTCGTCTGGAAAATCCAATTTTAATGTCGAATCTGCGATAACGATGGAGGATACTAGCAAAAATAGTGGAAATGCTAGCCGGTGTGCGCATGTAAATACGTTGGAATTAATATTGACGATTTGTATTTGTATCATCATTTTCATCCTTCCAATCCAATGACTCAAACCAAAATTTATGTTTGGCGGAAAGCCAACCTTCTGCGTCACGAGCAGTTATCCATGCATTCAAGTAATTTAAAAATTCTTGCTCGCCTTTATTAACAGCCATGCCCGCTTTATAACCCAGTAAAGGTTTGTCTAAAGGCACATCAATTCTTTCTGGGTGTTTCAAAGCTAAAAAATGCGGTATGGGTGATGATGATATTAATGCGTGTATCTTTCCCTCAATAACTGCATTTTTTGCATCTTCGGTTTTTACAAAGGATTTAATTTGTGCATGATTAAAAATTCTTTTTGCTAATTTCTCTGAAACTGTATTTGAAACGACACCAATCGTTACCTTGGGCTTATTCAGGTCACTGAGTGAATCTTTATGCTTAGTTTTGGCAATAGAAGCCGCAATCCCAATGCCACCGCTGGCATAAGCATTGGAATAATTAATGTGCAGCGCCCGACTCGGTGTAATTGCGAGCCCTGCAATAATAATATCAATTTGTTTTGCTACTAAAGTATTGATCAAGTCCTCCCAATTAACCACTTTCAGTTTAAGCTGAACGCCCATATCTTTAGCAAGTTGTTCAGCGATTTGGATTTCAAAACCTGTAAAGTTACCTTCTTTATCTTTCATGGCCCATGGTTCTGATAGCGAGACACCAACACGTAGCTCACCTGATTTGAGTGCTTGGTTAAATGCGTCTGCATGTGCAGAATTTGGGAGTAACACTAAAGTGATTAAACAAAAAAACAACTTTATTCGTTTCATCCTAAAACCTCAATTGAATGGTGTTTAACGCGATAGAACCTAGGGTCTAAGCTAAAAAATCCTTTGTACACATGAAATGATAAAACGGAGATTCTGTGTAGTATCCGCGCACTTATGGTGGCAAACCTGGAACCATTGTGTCATACACTACGGTTAGCAACAAATAGATTTGATCTCAGGCCACTAAAAACAGATTTTGTGTTTTCAAATAGCCTAGTCGGCAACAGACTGTCTATCAGAACATATTGAGAATAACTTAGTGTGGATCCAGATTAGGTTTGAGTTTTAATACAAGGTTTAGACAAATGAAAAAAAGAGCAATGTACATCTCTGCACATTGCTCAATCGGACAAATTATTTTACTTACTTGCTACAAATTAGAACTCAAATCGGATTGGTTCTGATTTGAAACTGAATTCAAATCTGATTGCCCAGCAGCTAATTGGTGGTGATGAGCAGCTTTCTCTGCATATTCCGCCGCAGCTTTCTCGTATTTGCGAATCTTGTTAACGGCATGCGATTTGTTCCTTCGGGCATTCTTGCCGAAATAGCTGGAACTTGGTTTATGGCTTATTTCTTCGACTTTAGCGTGCATTTCTTTGGCTAAGTTTTCAAATTGACTCGCTAAAGCATCATGTTCTGCAGCGCTAGCTGCCACAGAATTCATTGATACACCGAAAATCAAAAGTGCAAGTAATGAATAAATTACAAAGCTTTTTTGGGTTGCTGTTTTCATGATGATTTACTCCTAGTAATTCGACTAGTGACTATTATAGATATGTCAATGTACTAAGTACATTGGGGCAACTATTATTCTTCACTAAGGGAAACCATTAGACGCCCTTCAGACTGTCAAAGCTAACTGTGGAAATGGTACAAAAGGGGTCTCGGGACAAAAGAATTCTAATGACACGTTGCTTAATTATCTCCCTAGTCGGATGTCGTCATAACAGTGGCTTATAAGGTTGAATATTAATCACTGGTCTCTTAAAAAAAACGCTTCAACATCCGCCAACTGCCTTGTCCGCTTCATCGGCGGCAAACTCTGCCAGATGCGTTTTCCATATGATTTAGTAATAATTCTAGGATCGCAAATCATGAGTACGCCGCGATCGGATTCGTCACGAATGAGACGGCCAGCGCCTTGTTTTAAGTTGATGACGGCACGTGGTAGCTGATACTCCATGAATGCATTGCGGCCTTCTTTGTTCATTTTGTCGATGCGTGCTGAAAGTACCGGGTCATCTGGTGGGGCGAATGGTAGTTTGTCGATGATAACCAGTGATAGTGCTTCGCCTCTAACGTCCACACCTTCCCAAAAAGATTGGCTGCCGATCAATACGGCGTTGCCCAGTTGGCGGAAATTATCCAACATGTCGGAGCGGGAACCTTGACCCTGAATGAGTATGGGGTAGTCCAATTGTGCTGCTTTAAATGCGTCTAGTAATAATTCATGTATGCGTTGCATGGCGCGTAGGCTGGTACACAGAAAAAATGCACGGCCTTGGCTGGCTTGTAATACAGGTAGGGCGGCTTTAACCAGTTGTTCGGTGTATTCACGGCTATTGGGTTCAGGTAAGTCGGTGGGGACGTAAAGCAAAGCCTGGTTAGAAAAATCAAAAGGACTTTCCCAACAGGTTGATTGCGCGGCTGTCAGTCCCATTTCGTTATTGTAATGAGAGAAATCATTTTTCACCGACAAGGTTGCTGAGGTGAATATCCACGCACGGGGTGAGGCATTTAGTTGTTTGTTAAAAATTTCGGCGATGGATAGAGGTGTGGCGTTTAGTTGTAGCGCATGGCTATAGACTTCGATCCAGCGGACAAATTCATCGGTTTCTGCTTGCTTGTGCCACTGCTCGATTTTTTTAAACAGATCAGTTGCGCGTTGCCAACAATTTTCAAGTCCTTCCGCACGCTCTGCCTGACTCTCCAGTATATTGGTTAATGTGGTGAGTTTTTCCAGCATTAAAACGAGGGCAGCTTCAAAAGCCTTGTTTTGTTTAACTACAGCTAAAGGTAAGCGTGTGTTTTCACCTTCAATTGTCAAGCGTAAGTCACGTGCTGATTTTTCCATAGCAGCAATGGCATCGGGCAAACCGACAAAATCTTGCGCATGTTGTATGGCTTCAATTTTGCTGTCGCGTGCGAGCTCTAGTAATTGCCCCGTACTGACCGATTCACCAAAAAACAAACTTGCAGTTTCAGGTAATTGATGTGCTTCGTCAAAGATGACCGTATTGCAGGCGGGGAGTAATTCCGATACCCCTTCATCACGCAGCATGACATCCGCAAAAAACAAATGGTGATTCACTACGACGACATCCGCTGAAAGTGCTTTTTTGCGTGCTTCCATGACAAAACATCGTTTATAACTGGGGCACTCTGAACCTAGGCAATTTTCACGAGTCGATGTCACCTGCTGCCAGATGGCTGCATTTTCAGAGACCTCGGACAAGCCGCTTTTGTCACCTGTGTTGCTGATATTGGCGTAGCTTTCTATTAATTTTAAATACTTTGCTTCGTCGCGATTAATAAAACTGACATGTTCATTTTGAGTCGTTCTTTCAAGATAATAATGACAGATGTAATTGGCGCGGCCTTTAAGTAATGCAACCGTTACAGGCGCTTTGAGTGCGGTGCGTATGGTTGGTAGGTCGCGGTTAAAAATTTGATCTTGTAGCGTTTTTGTTCCGGTGGAAATAATCACTTTGCCGCCAGCCAAGAGTGCTGGAACAAGGTATGCAAAGGTTTTGCCAGTACCAGTGCCGGCTTCGGCAACTAAAATCTCATTATTTGAGATAGTATCCGCAATGGCTTGTGCCATTTCCAGTTGCTGGATACGCGCTCGATATCCCGTGATGTGATTGGAGAGTACGCCATTGTCAGCGAAAAGAGAATCGAGATTGGACATGAATGCATTTATGGCAAAAAAAGTAGGTGCGACTGGTTAAGTGAAAGGAAGCGGAGAGATTACCTTAATTTTGACCTTGGTTGAAGGCTTTAACTAATTGTGCTTGGATGATGACAATAATAATTGTTTAATATTTATTGAATTTTAATCGGTAATAAATGAAATAGCAGCATAGAAATAGTACAATTGGGCACTACCAAAGTCGGAATACTAAAGAACTGGAAAATGAATGATGCGCGCGCGTCAGATATAAAGCCTCACTTCCAGAAATAATATACTAAAAATATGAAAACCCGTTTATTCCGGTTATTTGCATTACTCCTTATCATACCTTGCATCCCATTCAATGTGATTGCTGATGAATTGTCGTTTGAGCAAGATCCGGTAACATCCGTTATAAAACCTGGAAAGAAGCCAGTTTACATCGAAGCTGACTATATTGACGGCTCTTATGGTGAAGTCATTGAAGCGTTTGGTGATGCGAAAATCAGCTGTGGCGATACGATGATTACTGCTGATCACATGAAGCTTTTCCA
>JAJFJH010000060.1 GCA_021774155.1 Nitrosomonas sp. | reverse complement strand
TGCTCGAATATCGTTTCTACATGGGGATCACCTGCTATAAATCGTGCGCGGGTTAAGGCCTGATGTTCCCACACCCAGGCTTGTTCGCGTTGGTATTGTGTGAATGCCTCGGTTGCACATACAAATAGGCCGCTAGCACCATTGGGGCGTAAACGCAGATCGGTTTCATACAGTAAGCCAGTTGAAGTATGGCGTGTGAGCCAGGTATTGATACTTTGGCCAAGCTTGGTGTAGATTTCGGGTGCGTCAGGATGGTTGTCGTCATAGAGAAAAACAAGATCGAGGTCAGATGAGTAACCGAGCTCCTTTCCCCCTAGCTTCCCATAGCCAATAATGGCAAAAGCAGGTGTATCGCGGTGGCGTTTTTTTAATCCTGACCAGGCCAGATTTAACACAGTTTCTAACACCAAGTCCGCGAGTACGGTTAAATGGTCGCTGAGTGTTTCCAAAAGCATATCGCCTTCCAGATCGTTGACTAGTAATTGGAACACCTGAGCATGTTGAAAGTGACGCAAATGGTCCATTTGCCACTCAATTACGTCATCTTTTGGATTGTCGGCGCGATTTAGTTCATAAATGAGTTGTTGTTTGATTGCGATCCAATCGGGTGTAACACGAGCTGCATCATCTTGTAGCAACTCATCTAATAGTATTGGGTGTCTGCCGAGATAGTCGCTGGCCCATTGACTGATGCTGGCCAATTTGGCGACACGTTGCAGTGTGTGTGGATATTCTTGTAGTAGCGATAGATAGGGTGCGTGCTGGCTAATTTTTTCGAGTAATTGCAACATTCGTTCTAGTGTAGCCTCAGCGGGTGGAAATTTTGCAATGACTTCGATCAATGTGGGGATGAGAATATTGATTTTTTGTTGGCTAGATTCGTGAAGTTTATGATAACTACTACTATCATAGAATTTTTGTAGGCGTTGAGAAATCTTTTCTGGCTCAGTAAAGCCCATAGTGCTGAGTTGGGTTGTTGTTTCCTCAGTTTTGGCTTTGTCTTCAGTTTGTGTTTGCCATAAATGGGCAAATATATCGTGTGTCGAGGATTTTTTAGGTGCTGCAAAGATTGATTCAAAGTGGCGCGTTACATTCGTGCGATGAACGTCAAGGTTCTGCAAAAAGTTGTCATGGCTTTGAAAGCCCATGGCAGAGGCGATCAATGTCTGGTCTGCTGTGTTCTTAGGTAAAGTCTGTGTCTGCTGGTCATCAAGGTACTGTAATCGGTGTTCAAGTTTACGCAAGAAATGGTAAGCGTCAATGAGCTCGGTGACGGCTTGTGTGGGTAGTTGTTTTTTCTTTTGTAAACGTGTCAGGACGGCAAGTGTTGGACGAGTGCATAAGTCAGTGTCACGTCCGCCACGAATTAGTTGAAAAACTTGCGTAATAAATTCAATTTCACGAATGCCGCCTGGCCCTAATTTTATATTGTCGTGCATTTCGCGGCGTTCTACTTCTTTGCGTAGTTGTGCGTGCAGACGACGCATGGATTCATAGGCGCCAAAATCCAGATATTTTCGGAACACAAAAGGTCGGGCGATTTGTTCCATAAGTTTAGACTCACTTTTGCTGGGCCCGGCAATGACGCGACTTTTAATCCATGCGTAGCGTTCCCATTCTCTACCCTGTGTGAGGAAGTATTCTTTTAGCATGGAAAAACTAATAGCAAGCGGGCTACTCTCTCCATAAGGGCGTAATCGCATGTCAACTCGAAAGACGTAACTGTCTATCGTATAGTCATTAAGGCTGGCGATCAGTTTTCGGCCTAAGCATGCGAAAAAAGCCTGGTTGGAAACGGATTTGGCGCCATTGGTTTCGCCATCTTCTGGATAGACAAAAATCAAGTCCACATCAGATGATGCATTTAATTCTCTGCCACCTAGTTTTCCCATGGCTACAACAAACATTTGTTGTGTTGCGCCACTTTTGTCACCAATTGGATGACCAAAACGGTCTGGATTGACAAGCCAAGCTTGGTGATGTTTTAGTGCAAAATTAATAGTAACTTCAGCGAGGTTGGTCATGCTGGTCATAACCTCTGGCAAATCAGCCAAACCAGCAAGGTCACGCACGGTTATACGTAGAAATACCCGTTTGCGTAGCACACGTAATGCTTGATTTAATATTGGCTCGTCTAGGTTGTCGTTTGTATGCGAATCTAAGTATGCCTGCATTTCTTCCCTAAGATAGGGGTGCGATAGATTATCAATAAGGCTTGCCCGTAGATAGGGTTCGCTTTCTAGCAAGCGTTGCGCAAATCGGCTATAGGGTAGGATGGTCTCGAGTATTGTCTCAGGTGATGTTTGTGTCATTAGCCGCATGTAGATCTACTTTGGAATTGTATTGTCTCATGGTCGATTGATTCCATGATAGTGGATTTGATTTCGATGATAACGCAGAGGATGTTAGAATCACGCATTTGAGAAGAGGAGTGATGTCGTTGATAAAGTGGATAACATGCAACCGAGCGTTTTTTGAGTTGCTAAACTAAAGACAAGGTTAATGCAAAAAAATACCGACAAACTTGGTAAAATTCCCCCGAAGAAAGATGGTGATTTTAAGGTTGCTGCTATACAGATGGCTTCGGGTTCGAGTGTTTCTGCTAATCTGGAAGAGGCTGGGCGTCTAATTTCAGAGGCGGCATCTGAGGGTGCTGAATTGGTCGTGTTGCCCGAGTATTTCAGCATCATGGGCGTTAAAGATACGGATAAATTGGCGGTGCAAGAACGGCCGGGTGATGGTATGGTTCAGTCATTTTTGAGCGAAACATCAAAGCGCTTGGGTATATGGCTAGTCGGTGGGTCTGTGCCGTTAGCTTCTCCTGATCCAAGCAAGGTATATAATAGTAGCCTGGTCTATGACGAGAAGGGTGAGCAAGTAGCGCGTTATGACAAAATTCATTTGTTTAGCTTGAAGCTTGGCAATGACCGTTTCGCTGAAGAAAAAACGATAAAAGCAGGTGATAAAGTAGTCACTGTAGAATCACCTTTTGGTTGTATTGGACTTTCAATATGTTACGATCTGCGTTTCCCTGAGCTGTATCGTATGATGGGGAATGTCGATATTGTTCTTGCGCCGTCAGCTTTTACAGCAATTACCGGTAAAGCACATTGGGAAACATTGGTTCGTGCGCGTGCTATTGAGAATTTAGCGTACGTTATCGCGCCAGCGCAAGGAGGCTACCATGTTAATGGCCGTGAAACTAATGGTGATAGCATGATCGTTGATCCTTGGGGTGTGATAATGGGTCGTCTGCCACGTGGCTCAGGTGCTGTGATGGCAGTACTTAATAAAGAGCGTCAGGCCAGTTTGCGTGCGAGTTTGCCAGCATTAGAACATCGTTGTTTGTATCATAGTTAAGCCTGAAAACGATAGTTACTTATGGTTTTAAGGTGTTACTTTGTTGGCTAAATTATAAAGTCGGAAATCATGGCGATTGAAAGTACCATTCAAACAGATGAATTTTACACCATAGCAGATAGTTGCTTGTTGGCGCCTTACAGTATTAATACGGCGAACTTGCAGCAAGTTTTTGGTCAAATATTGACGCATCAAGTTGATTACGCAGATTTGTATTTCCAGTACAACCGTTCTGAAGGTTGGGCTTTAGAAGAAGGTATTGTTAAATCGGGTAGTTTTAGCATTGATCAAGGTGTTGGCGTGCGGGCGGTAAGCGGAGACAAAACAGCATTTGCCTATTCTGACGATATCAGCATACCTGCGCTTGATTCTGCGGCACAAGCGACGCGCGCCATTGCAAGTCAAGGCGGCACAAGCGCTGCACAAGTCGCTAGACGAAATGCGCTAAAAGAAGGTAGTCTCTATTTGCCGCAGGACCCAATTGCTAGCCTTAAAGATGCGGATAAGGTGGTATTGTTGGAGCGGCTTGAAAGCTTTGCTCGCGCACTCGATAAACGGGTTATCCAGGTCATGGCCTCACTCGCTGGTGAATATGAAGTCATTTTGGTGGCACGTAGTGATGGTTTGTTGGCGGCAGATGTGAGGCCATTGGTTCGTTTATCGCTGCAAGTGATTGTAGAAGACGGTGGTCGTCGTGAGCAAGGAATGGCCGGCGGTGGTGGGCGTTTTGATTATGCTTATTTTACCGATGACATATTGCGTGATTATGCTGAGAAGGCTGTTCATCAGGCCGTTGTGAATCTGGACGCAAAGTCGGCTCCAGCCGGTGCAATGACGGTTGTATTAGGTAGTGGCTGGCCTGGTATTTTGTTGCACGAGGCGATTGGTCATGGGCTGGAAGGTGATTTTAATCGTAAAGGTAGTTCGGCATTTTCAGGACGTGTCGGTGAGCGCGTAGCCGCTCCCGGCGTAACCGTTGTCGATGATGGCACTATTGCACAACGGCGCGGGTCTTTGAATATTGATGATGAAGGGAACCCTACGCAGTGTACGGTGCTCATAGAAAACGGTATTTTGAAAGGCTATTTGCAAGATAGTCTAAATGCGCGGCTGATGAATTTGCCTGTGACGGGGAATGGTCGTCGTGAATCATTTGCACATATTCCAATGCCGCGTATGACCAACACCTATATGTTGAATGGTGATAAAGACCCGGCAGAAATTAT
>JAJFJH010000059.1 GCA_021774155.1 Nitrosomonas sp. | reverse complement strand
CAGCAAATGCCTCAACAGTAACACCATTCCAGCGCGCCACAGCAAAATGACCCAATTCGTGGAAAAACACGACCGGCGTCAACACCAGAAGAAATGGCAACAAGTAACTGAAAAACCAGTAGGCATTGCCAAATATCTGGGAAGCAAATTCACTCATATACACACTACCTAAATTTTTGCGGGAATATCAAAGTTCGATCATTTTACAGAAAGGTTTAAGATTGCAAACAAAGAGCGCGCCAAGTCAACTCATTCTCCCAACTTAATACAATATTCATGGCATGAACATGGCAACCCGGATTTGTCAAGAAATAACCTGCGGCTTCCGCTTGAATTTAACGCTTATTACCTTGTCAGAATTGAAGAAATCAACGCAAATGCCGGTTCCCATGTCCAGGTGCCAAAAAACACATTCGACAAAGCTAGGGCGAATAACCAGGCAATTACCGACGTGAATATCAGTCCGTCAACACGATCAAGAACTCCACCATGACCAGGAATTATCATACCTGAATCTTTAACATCAAATTTCCTTTTCAGGGCAGATTCGACCAAATCACCAATCTGGGAGAAAAATACCAAAAACAGCGCCACTGCGGCAAATGCGGGTTTGGCGGAATAACCGAATAACTTCATCACCAACCAACCGATGACCATCCCGCCAAACAAGCCGCCAAAGAAGCCGGACCAGGTTTTACCTGGTGAAATTTTTGGGATGAGTTTTGGGCCGCCCAGGGTTTTTCCAACCACAAAAGCCATTGTATCAGCCCCCCAGACAAGGGCAAATAGCAACAGAATCGCAGCAAAACCCTCTTGGGTGTTGCCACGTAAGTGAACCAGGCTAAAAAATGGCAATAACACATAAATCAAACCAAACGCGCCCCAAGCAGTGCGTTTTATGGTAAATTCCCATGCCCACAATGCCAAAAACCCCAAGAGACTCAATATGATAGCGGTATTGTAGGCTTGTGATATCCATGCGGCCATGTTCAGCAAAATAAACGCAAATACTAAAACTGAAATACGCTTTGGAAGTGCCGAACCACATAATCGGCGGTATTCATCATACATAATGATTGAGACAAGAGCCACGAACACCTGAAAAACGACTCCTCCAAGCCATGACAAAAAAAATGCACAGGCGGCAAGCAATAATCCATATATGATGCGCGAACGCAACTCTGATTTATCAGCTGAATTCTTTTCAGGCTTTTTGGCAGGTGATACCTGATTGTTACTGTCATCTGATTTGTTCAAGAGGCCGTATCCTTGACCAAACCACCAAATTTCCTGTTTCGATTACCATATTCCACCAGGCAATCAGACAAGGTTGACTTGTCGAATTCAGGCCAGAGACAATCAACAAAAATTAACTCGCTATAGGTCGCTTGCCACATAAGAAAATTTGAAAGCCGCTTTTCACCACTGGTTCGAATTATCATATCAGGATCGGGTATACCCTTGGTATCCAGATGGTCTGAAATCAACTGTGAATCAATCTCATCAGATGAAATTTCATCATTTTTCACCTTCTTTGCAATCAGTTTCATAGCGCGGGCAATCTCGTCCCGCGCACCATAATTAAAAGCAATCACAAGAACTTGCGCATCATTATTCCTTGTCAGATTTTCAGCTTCGACGAGCAGGTTCAGCACATCTGAAGGAAGTCCCTCGCTTGAGCCAATAACACGAACACATATATTGTTTTTGTGAAGCTCGGCAAGATCACGCCTGATAAAAAGTCGCAGCAGTGCAAAAAGTTCGCTGATTTCCCCTTCTGGCCTTGACCAGTTTTCCGAGGAAAAAGAAAAAAGCGTCAAATATTCGATGCCAAACTCACGCGCTGCCCTAACGGTCTTTTTAAGCGCGTCCACTCCCGCCTTGTGGCCATGAGAACGTGGCAACATTCTTCTTTGTGCCCAACGACCATTTCCGTCCATGATAATACCAACATGGCGCGGCGTAGTATAAACGAAGTCATTCTCCGGGTTTTGGCTCATGCGGCACACTCAATCCCAATTTTCAATATCTTTAGTCAGCCGAATAAATTAAACCAACTAATTCTCCAAACAGCTGGCTCAAATTGTGATTGTTAATCATTGCATAGAAAACAAGTTAAACTTGCAAAATTTCCTTTTCTTTTGTCGCAAGCGTTTCATCTATTATATTGATTGTGTCATCGGTATGTTTTTGGACTTTGTCGGAACCGGATCGGGACTCATCCTCACCCATGTCCCCTTCTTTTTCCAGTTTCTTCAGCTCATCCATGCCGTCTTTACGTACATGGCGTACCGCTATTCTTGCCTGCTCAGCGTATTGATGGGCAACTTTCACCAGTTCCTTACGCCTTTCTTCATTCAATTCCGGCAGGGGAATACGCAAATTGGTACCGTCAACAATTGGATTTAGCCCAAGATCCGATTCTCTAATTGCTTTATCAGCTGCGCCAACCATGGATTTATCCCATATTTGCACAGCAACCATTCGTGGTTCGGGAACTGTAACAGTTCCGACCTGGTTGATTGGCATCGCCTGTCCATAGGCTTCAACCATAACAGAATCCAAGAGGCTTGCTGAAGCCCTTCCTGTACGCAAAGCCGCAAAATCATTTTTCATGGATGCGACAGCGCCATCCATTCGTCGCTGCAGATCATTTAGGTCTATCATCGTATTTATGTTCCGTTATTAAATTACCTGGTCTTGAAAATAGAATTATGCTTCCACGATAGTGCAACGGCCTTCACCATTCAATATGTTAACCAGACCATCCGGACTATGGATGGAAAAGACTACCACAGGAATTTTATTATCGCGGGTCAAACTCACAGCGGCTGTATCCATGACTGCCAGACCTTTTGCGATTACCTCATCATGCGAAATATTTACAAACCGGGTTGCATCCGGGTCCTTTTTGGGATCAGCGGAATAAATGCCATCCACCTGTGTTCCCTTAAACAATGCATCAGCTCCCATTTCAACGGCCCGAAGTGCTGCGGCAGTATCAGTCGTAAAAAACGGATGGCCAATGCCTCCGGCAAATACAATAACTTTGCCATCGGACATACAATTTTCCAAAGTATTCTGGCTGAATGTCTGAGTGATACGCGGCATATCGACTGCGTTTAATACAACGCAATCCAGGCCGGTTTCAATTATCGCCATTTTTAGAGCAAGCGCATTCATTGTGGTAGCGAGAATACCCATATGGTCACCGGTTACACGATCTGCACCTTTTGCTGCCAGCGTGTTCCCGCGAAAAATATTCCCCCCACCGACAACCACGCCAATTTCACAGCCAATATCAACCGCTGCTTTGATATCAGAAGCAATCTTGGCCGTCATATCGGGATCGATACCGAAATTTTGATTACCTAAAAGTGCTTCACCGGATACTTTCAACAGCAGTCTTTTGTATTTTGGTTTTTCGTTCATGATTCGCCTGCAGATTATTATTACGTCTGGATACAACAAGGGCGCCACGTTGTCACGAAGCGCCCAATTGAATTTACTGGTATTTGACCAACAAATCAGGATTTATTCATTGCTGCCACTTCTGCAGCAAAATCCTCTTCCGCTTTTTCTATGCCTTCGCCCAATGCAAAACGGGTAAAGCCGCGCAAAGTAATGGGGGCACCTGCATCGTTCTCAACATTCTTCAATGCCTGCTCTACGGTGTTTTCTCCATCGACAACAAATGTTTGCGACAGCAATACACTTTCCTGGTAGAATTTGCGCATACGACCTTCCACCATTTTCTCAATGATATTTTCAGGTTTTCCGGATTCGCGGGCCTGTTCCGAAAAAATTGCGCGTTCGCGATCTGCAATATCTGCAGGAATTTCGTCTTTGGTTGCCGCCAAGGGGTTAAGCGCCGCAATATGCATGGCAATTTGCCTGCCGATCACCGTTAACACATCCGCTTTGCCGGAAGATTCAAGTGCCACGAGCACGCCAATTTTTCCTAATCCATCGCTAATTGCATTGTGCACGTAAGAAGCGACCACTCCTTGTGGCACTTCCATTACAGCTACACGGCGTAAATTCATGTTTTCACCAATGGTACCGATGGCGTCGGTAATAGATTCGGCAACATTTTTTCCAGTATCTGAACCAT
>JAJFJH010000058.1 GCA_021774155.1 Nitrosomonas sp. | reverse complement strand
CAGAGAAAGCTGCTCATCACCACCAATTAGCTGCTGGGCGATCAGATTTGAATTCAGTTTCAAATCAGAACCAAACCGATTTGAGTTCTAATTTGTAGCAAGCAAGTAAAATAGCCTGTCTGATTGAGCAATGTGCAGAGAGGTACATTGCTCTTTTCATTTGTCTAGCCCCAATATTGCACCAATACATTAAATTCCGATCTGCAACTCATATGTTTATTGACCTTGGGGATATTGATTGAAAATACAGTTTGTACCCAATACTTAATTTTCTGGATTTTAACTTGCCCTGCTTTAATTGAGCGCACATGCTTGCTACGCTGCAGAATAACCGCGGCTCCGGTCGCGAGCACGTTCAATTCAAAACAGTTCGGCGTTTAAATTCGAGAAACTGGTGCAATATTGGGGCTAGACCTGTTTACCTCACAAATTCTAAAATGCTAGGAACACGTTACTTAACTCTCGTACAGTCAGGTTATGTGGGAATCGAAACCTGGGGTGCGTTACTAGACTTCCTGCTTAATTAGTGCCTGACAAACCCCTTGCTATTTTACAAATCGGCAAGAGATTTTTGGGGATATAGCCGGAGTTTATGCTTTTAAGCACACGAAAAGCCATAGTAACTGAAGGCAAATTAAGGAGGAAGGTTTGAGCATGTCTAAGTAGCTCTTTTGAGCCTCTTTTTTTGCATGCTATCAATCCGCTTTCTCTCCTGTTTATCCAGAATCACCCAACAAACTCGCAAAACCTTCTTCCCAGAAAAAACCACAACTTATTATTTCTTAATGCTAACCTTGGTTTTCTGTCAGACATTAGTTATGCGTTTTTATTATTAGGTGGTTCTTTTTTAGTGACTTGGTCGTTTTCTCGTTCGGGCGTTTCATTGTTTGAGCTTTTTTTATCCTCTTGGTCTTTGTCCTCAGTATTATCGTCACCGTCTAAATCATCGTCGTCGTAATCGTCATCGTCTTCGAGCGCTTCTCTTCTGGCTCTTTCTTCCTCTTCCAGCATTTTCTGGTCATCGTCCTTTTTTTTCCACATAAAAAAGATCACGCCAATGATAACGATAATAACTGGAATAATGACATTAGACATCAACGCGGACTCGACTGATATGTCTGCGCCCTGAGGTGGTGGGCTGGTGGTGATGAAATAACCATGAGAGATGGCAACCAGAACCACAGGCACCAATCCTGCAATGAAACGATTGCTGATCAGAGGGCGTACAGATAATAGGTTAATGACAAAAGTCGAGTAATAGGCAATGAAATAAACGAAGACGTAAAAAAAGATAGCACCCATTGTTACTCCTGATTTTTTAAAATCCGATGGTACGAATGGTTAACCATCAGATATCGATTAATAAGTTGCTTTGTGTTTCCTGAAATCCTTTATGGATCTCAGGCGCCAGAATTCTGTGTGTCTTATGATACACAAGAGCCGACCAAAAATCACTGGCTGTCTTGTGGGTAAGTTTTTACTTGTTTGGTTGAAGTTTAAAATTATTGGCGTTGCAGGCCAACCTATGTAAGCATGATTTTTTTGCTGGCTAAGAGAGGTAAGAATGGACGCAAAAGCTTATTACACCCAAGAAAATCATGGCACCTACCAACGATATAGCATGGGTGAATATGCGCTGGACGAAGGTGGCGCTATTAATGGTTGCCAGTTAGCGTACACTACGTTTGGTGAGTTGAATGGGCAAAAGATAATGTGATCCTAGTGCCGACCTGGTTTTCAGGCAGCCATCAAATCATGCAACAAGTCTATGTTGGCAAAGGTCGTGCGTTAGACCCCGAAAAATACTTCATTGTCATCATGAATCAAATAGGTAATGGTCTGTCCAGTTCGTCTCACACGCAAAACACCAGCAATTTCCCAAACGTGCAGATCGGCGATGATGTTCGTGCGCAGCATCATCTGCTCACTGAGAAATTTGCCATCAACAGCTTGGCATTAGTCGTTGGTGGATCTATGGGCGCGCAGCAGTCGTACGAATGGGCCGTACGCTATCCAGGCATGGTGAAACGTGCTGCTCCCATCGCAGGCACCGCTAAAACCACACCGTACAATACTATTTTTACTCAAGCCATTATCGATAGCATCAACTCCGACCCTGCCTGGCAAGGGGGTCGTTATGCGGTTTCAATCGATGTTCAATTGGGATTACAACGTCTTGCGAAGCTTTTTACCTTAATGGGTTGGAGCGCCGAGTTTTTCAATAAAGAACGTTGGCGTGCGCTAGGTTTTTCATCAATGGATGAGTTCATCACCGATTTCATGATCGCCTACTTTGCTCCCATGGACCCAAACAATCTCCTATGCATGGCAAAAAAATGGCAGCAGGCTGACGTGAGCAATGGACGGGGAGATAATCTGCAAGCTGTCTTGTCCGGTATTAAAGCGAAAGTGTTTGTTTTGTCGATTGAGAGTGACTTATTGTTTCCGCCCGCTGACTGTGAAGCTGAACACAAAATGATTCCGGGCAGTGAACATCACGTGCTGCAAACGACAGACGGTCATTTCGCCATATTCGGAACCGATGCGGCTTTTGTTGAGCAAGTGGATGGTCATTTGAAGACGTTGCTGGTGATGTAGTGGGTCAAATGGTCTGGCTTTTCGGTGGGGGCCATGTATTTGTTATGCTTTGTTAAGTCCGAATTGGAATGCCAGATATAACTACGCGTTCTTTCGCATCCATTACCCCGCCTTCCCTAAGAGCATCCACAAATGCTTCATACTGTATCAAAGGATATTGGGAAGGACCGATAATAAGGCGATCAAAAATATTTGCGAAGCTTAAATCGGCAGGAACGTTTGAAACAATTCCATCTAGAGGTAGTTTCTGAACGACCTGTGGAATACCGTCAATTGTCTCAGTCGTGTGTCGTATGAAAGACGATGGCCACAGTTTAGGTGAATAAAGAATACGCCACTCACGCTCTTCACGAAAACCTTGATGTTTGAGGCATGTTACCCCAACTCTAAGCATGCTAAATATCTGCATTAACAACTTGGTGTGATCAACTGTTTTTAAGAATTCACATTCGTTTTGTACTTTGCTAATGACCGCGTCAATTTCAGTATGCACTTCGTTTTCTTCATGGTAGGAAACAGGATTAAACATGATGCTCATATCTTTAGACGCTTCAGTTTGCCACGGAACACTAAAAACAAAAGCAACCCGAGCTGAGTTTCCTCCTAATGCTCTCCACATAGACAGTCGACCATATTGATCTTCGCTACAATTATGTTCAGAAACGGATGCGATGTATGTACCGTATCGAATTTCATTCCACCATTCGTCAAATAGTGTAAATGCTTCCTCTGCAATGCCTTGTGAGCAGGAATTTAGTGCCTCTGAAAACCTATTCTTGTTGCTATCATCAAGGAAAAAAGAATTCAATAATTTGAACCCATGTTCAACCTCACGATAGTCAGACATGCAAGTAGTGTTACGCATCCAGATACACTTAGTTTTGATAATGTTCAATGCTGTTTCTGAAGAAGTGTAATGTACGAACCTTGCTCTATTTTGGTTGTTGTAGTATTTACATCTATTGTTGTTAACATTAGGCATGAAGATTTTTTCGAGTCTAAGCGTGAGTTTATATTCTTCAGAGATCATGATTGAAACCTTGTTTTATTTAGGCTATGTAACCGAACCATGTGGAATTCTTTAATATTACATATTTCTAATGACTTAGCGATGCTGTAATGTATGTCTTAAAGCGTTGTATATCAACCGGTCAAGAGATTTGGCTATATTTTTCCACACACTTCGATTA
>JAJFJH010000057.1 GCA_021774155.1 Nitrosomonas sp. | reverse complement strand
GCCATCCGAAACCTTCTCGTGCCCACGCCACATGGAGAATTAGTCCCGTTGTCCCGCATCGCGGAAGTGATCGTCGATGAAGGACCAGCACAGATTAGCCGTGAAAATACTCATCGCCGTCTCGTGGTGGAAGCCAATATTCGAGGACGAGACTTGGGTGGCTTTATGACCGAAGCGCAACAGACCATTCGAGAAAAGGTCGCGCTACCCACAGGTTACTATCTGGAATGGGGAGGGCAATTTGAACATTTAGATGAAGCCACGCGGCGCCTAGCCATGGTCGTACCCATCACGCTGCTCTTAATCATCGGCATGCTCTCGCTCATTTTCGGCACACTTCGCCCAGCGTTTCTCATTTTTCTGAATGTCCCATTAGCGCTGTCAGGGGGAATCTTGGCCTTATGGATTCGCGGACTGCCGTTGAGTATTTCCGCCAGTGTCGGCTTTATCGCGCTGTTTGGCATCGCCGTGTTGAATGGCGTGGTCTTGGTTTCCCGAATTCGCACATTAGAACAGGAGGGGTTACCCCTCCAAGAAGCCGTGACCCAAGGCGCGCTAGATCGACTCCGTCCCGTGCTCATGACCGCGTTGGTCGCCAGCTTGGGATTCCTGCCCATGGCGCTGGCCACAACCCTAGGCGCTGAAGTCCAACGCCCACTCGCTACCGTGGTAATCGGTGGCTTAATCACCTCAACCGCATTAACACTATTAGTCATTCCAGCTGTCTATAGATACTTCTGCCCAGGGAGACGACATGAACCCACGACGACCATATAACTACATTCTTTCTTTTGTCGCACCCTTGTTCATCGGTTTCATATTTCTGTGGTCAGTGAACGGAACAACGGCCTGGGGGCTTGAAACCACGACCCAGTCGTATACGCTTCAACGAGTGATCGATCTGGCATTGACCCACCACCCGACTATTGAATTCGGCAAAGGGGTGATCGATGAAAAACAGGGCGATCAAGTATCCGCAGGGAAATATCCCAATCCTTCGTTAGGACTTCAAAGCGGACATGGGCAAGTCCTGGATCCCACAGGCCCTTCGTTGATCGAACGCTATGTCTCCTTAAGCCAACCATTGGAATGGCCGGGCACGCGCGCTGCACGGCAAGAGGCAGCCAGTGCAGGCGTCACCAGCGCGGAAGCAGGATTGGAAGTCACACAGTTGAATGTGAAAGCCAGGGTGAAGCGAACGTTCTATGAACTCCTCTTAGCCCAAACACTGGCTGACCTGGCATCACGACTATCAGACACCGTCACCGATTTCGAACGAGCCGTGAAGCGCCGCGTGGAATCGGGTGAAGCCCCGCCGTTCGAACTCGTGAAGGTGAATGTGGAATTGTTACAGGCACAAAAATTGATGAGTCAAACCAAAGGAAAGGTTCTCGCCAACCAAGCCACCCTGAATCAACTCACCGCCGGGAACCTTGGAGAGACTTTTGCCATCACCGGAGACTTTGCATCGGTGAAGCCCGGGTTGAAGGAACGAGACCTCATAGAAACAGCCTTTGAACATCACCCCGAAGTCCACAAGTTTCAACGACTTATTGAAAAAGCCAGCGCCCGACACAATCAAGAGCAACATGCTCGTGTGCCAAATGTGACGATTAACGGAGCCTATCAGCGCGATGCTGGACGAGAAGGATTTATCGGCGGGCTCACGGTGCCTTTACCGTTGTGGAACCAACGACAGGGAGACATTGCCAAAGCCTTAGGCATTCGTCGTCAGGCCGAAGCCAATCTGCAGGGAGCCCGAATCACTCTTCGCCAAGGGATCATCGAACATCTCCAAAATGCCAGAACCGCCTCCGCCCAAATTCACACCTTCGAACAAGGCTTGTTGAAACAAGCCAAAGAAGCCGTCCGCATCGCCCGCACGAGTTTTAAATTCGGGGAAGCCAGTTTGCTTGATGTACTAGACGCCCAACGCGTGCTCTGGCAAACCTTCCAAGGCTATGCCCAAACCCGGTTCGAACTGTCCGTGGCTCTCACAGAGTTAGAACGGTTGGTGGGGAAGGAGCTATAAGGGCTAAAAGGAGAGAGTCGCTTATACACCATCAGTTGCCCACTGCCATCTCAAACCTTTGAGTACCCTTCCCGACCACCACAATTTCCGCCCCAGCTTTATCCCTTTTGTATTACCATGGGGATATTTGTGGCAGGAGCGTGGGCAGTAGATACCAATGAGGTTAGGAGCTGATTACGATAAAGTGTATTTATGGCATCTAGATCATAAAACAAAATTATGCGCTAATTACTATATTGCCATTTTATATGATTTGGCACATAATACGAAAAAATGGAGAAGCTCATGAGTGACCTTGCACGCGATCCGAAACAGATCGGAAACCTGATCCGGCGGGCCCGGAAGAAACGGGGCTTCAGTCAAACGCAGCTTGGTGAAAAAGCCGGCCTGCGCCAGGAAACAATTTCCCTGATTGAGACAGGAAACCCTGCGGCGAAGCTAGAGACGATCCTGAATGTATTGGCCACACTCGATCTGGAATTCCGGATCGTGCCGCGCTCCAAGGGCCGGGCCACTCAAATCGAGGAGATTTTCTGATGCCGCGCCGCCGACGGCATGCGCCGTTGCGCATTCTGTTGAACAATCGGCTTGTCGGGCAACTGAACAAGGCGGCGACGGGCGCGATCGACTTTCAGTATGACCCAAGCTGGCTGGACTGGGAGCATGCGCTGCCGGTCTCGCTCTCGCTGCCCTTGCGGGAAGATGCCTACAGGGGAGAAGTGGTCACGGCCGTATTTGAAAATCTGTTGCCGGATTCGGCCGCGCTGCGCAGGCGCGTCGCGGAAAAAATCGGAGCGGCTGGGACGGACGCCTATAGTTTGCTCGCAGCCATTGGCCGGGATTGCGTCGGGGCACTGCAATTCATCGGGCTTGATGAGGCCTGTGAAATCGGTCCCGGCACCGTCCGGGGGAAAAGGGTTGATGAGGCTGCCATTGAAAAACTGCTCCGAGACCTCTCCCAGGCCCCTCTAGGACTGAGCCATGATGAAGCCTTCCGGATTTCGGTCGCCGGGGCGCAGGAAAAAACCGCGCTGCTCCGGGACAAGGGACGGTGGCTCAAACCGTTCGGAACTACCCCGACCACCCATATCCTGAAAACACAGATCGGGCGGCTGCCCAATGGGATCGATCTCTCGAACAGCGTCGAGAATGAATTCTATTGTTTGAAACTGGTTGAAGCGTTTGGGCTTCCGAGCAATAAGGTGGAGATTCACACGTTCGGAAGGACGAAAGCCTTGGTCATCGAGCGGTTCGACCGCCTCTGGACCAAGGACAAGCGTTTGTTGCGGTTGCCCCAGGAAGATTGTTGCCAGGCGTTGTCCATTCCACCCACCAGAAAATATCAAAGCGAAGGCGGGCCGGGACTCGTCCAGATCCTGGGCTTGCTCAATGGAAGCGATACCCCGGATGCCGACCGGAAAACGGTATTGAAGGCGCAAATATTTTTCTGGCTCATTGGCGCAACGGACGGGCATGCCAAGAATTTTAGTATCTTTCTTGGACCCGGCGGCCGTTTTCACCTGACGCCGCTGTATGACGTGCTGACCGCGCAGCCGAGCCTCGATGACGGGAAGATCCAGCGCAAGCAAATGAAGCTCTCCATGTCGGTCGGCACCAACCGTCATTACCGGATCAATGAAATCACCGGACGGCATTTTCTTCAGACCGGGAAAGCAGCGGGCCTCCCGAAGTCGCTTGTCCTTGAAGTGATCGAGGAAATGGCGGATACAGCCCATGAGGCGATTGAAAAAGTCGAAAGCGAATTGCCAAGGAATTTTCCCGCGTCTCTTCATAAATCGGTTCAGAAGGGCCTGACCGAACGGTTAAAACAACTTAGGGTACCGAGTGGGGAAAGCGGCGTTGCAAAGCTAGCCCAGAAAGCGGGCAGGAGAAAGCGGCCTTAGTTCCCCTGTCTGGCGGACGATGGCGAATCCATGCGGTTGCCGCTGTGGAATTTCCGACAAGGAGAAATCGCCAAAGCCAAGGACGTGCAATATCAAGCAGAGGCCCACTTTTGCCTTTAATGGAAAATCGCAGGACCCGCCTCTTGTGCCATTCCCCCGCTTAGAGTGAAGCCAGTGTTAATAAATAAAGGTGTTAGCTCCACGCTAGACCGGAAGTAGCTCCGCTTTCGGAAAGGGCTTAACCCTGATGGATCGCGCTGTCTTTTCAACATTCGCCAGATCATAGGCAAGTTGCATTCTCATCCAGTGCTCTACCGTAGAGCCAAACGCTTTTGACACTCGAATGGCCATCTCCGGTGACAAGGAGGCTTTTTCATTAATAACCCGAGACAAGCTTGATCGGCTCACCCCAAGACGCTCGGCGCTTTCCGTAACGCCAAGACCTGTGGCATTGATCGTATGTTTAATTATCTTTCCTGGGTGGACCGGATGTTTCATGCTCATAATATCTTCTCCTAATGATAATCAATTAAGTCCACATCAAAGGCGTTTCCCTTTTCAAATCGAAAAATCATACGGTGATTTCTGGACATGGTCACGCTATAAAACCCTTTGAGGTTTCCAGTAAGCCGATGAAACCCAAAACCAATGATATCCAGCTCTTGCACCGTTTCAACGGTATCAAGAATGGATAAATACAATTCCGCTTTCTCGGCAATATCCGTGCGCAGTCCGGTACGATCGTCGCGCTCGTATAGTTTCTTTAAGCCGCGATGCTTAAAGTTCTTAATCATGGAATATTGTAGCGCGTTACGCTCCACGCGACAAGGAGAAATTGCCAAAACCAAAGGCGTGCAATATCAAGCAGAGGCCCACCTGCAACAAGCCCAAAATGAGCTGCGAAAAGGTATTACTGAACAAGTCCAAATATCCAAAACCGCCTCGGCGCAAATTTAAACCTTTGAAAAAGGCCTTTTAAAACAAGCAAAAGAAGCCGTCTGCATCGCCCGCACAAGTTTTAAATTCGGTGAAGCCAGCTTGCTCGATGTGCAGGAGCCTGTCCGACATGAGGGATCGTCGCGAGATTGTGCTGGTTTGAGGCAAATTTTTAGATTGTTTGAGGCGAATAGTGGGGACTATTTAACGATAAGGATCGGAAAAGCTGGCCAAATCCAGCGCAATCGGAGTAGATCCGCTCATGTCGGACCGGCTCCTTTAATGCCCAACGCGTGCTCTGGCAAACCTTTCAAGGCTACGCCCAAGCCCGATTTGAATTGTCCGTGGCCCTCACGGAGTTAGAACGGTTGGTAGGGAAAGAGTTATAAAAACTAAAAATTGCTACAGAAAGGCTCATCAGTTTTTATACTCATTTATTACTCAATCAATGTATAGACGGGTATAAATAAGGTACATGAGTTGATATTACCTCCTAAACGCCTCAAATTTTAGTGAATTGTGAGCCGATTAAGTGTTATAATCGGCTCATGAATTACAACTGGCAACTTCCGGACTGGCCCCATTTCCAATATGACCTCAAGAACATTGAGGATCTTCTCCTTTCATTTGCGGAAAAAGAGGGTCATGTCAGTGGCATTTTGAAGGCCTTGCCTGATGATGCCCAGACCGAAGCCATTATTGACATGATGGTGGCGGAGGCCATGAAGACTTCCGAGATTGAAGGGGAATACCTCAGCCGCCAGGATGTCATGTCCTCCATTAAAAATAATTTGGGATTGAACCCCCAACCGGAACACATCA